>NZ_JBHXJG010000058.1:0-32626 GCF_042723425.1 Streptomyces sp. NPDC058375
CTTCCGAGCCTCTCCCGCCCCGCGCCGTGACCCCACTGCACGGACCTCTTTTTCACTCCTGCTTCTGGGACGCCGCCGCGGTGAGATCCAGGGCGATGTCCACGATCATGTCCTCCTGGCCGCCCACCAGCCCTCGCCGTCCGACCTCCACGAGGATGTCCCGGGCGTCCAGGCCGTACCGGTCGGCGGCGGTCTCGGCATGGCGCAGGAAGCTGGAGTAGGCACCCGCGTACCCGAGGGTGAGCGTCTCGCGGTCGACGCGTACGGGGCGGTCCTGCAACGGCCGTACGAGGTCGTCGGCGGCGTCCTGCAGGGCGAACAGGTCGCAGCCGTGCTTCCAGCCGTGCAGGTTCGCCACCGCGACGAACGGCTCGATCGGACAGTTGCCTGCCCCGGCCCCTTGCCCGGCCAGCGAGGCGTCGACACGGATGACCCCCTCTTCCACCGCCACCACGGAGTTGGCGACCGACAGGGAGAGGTTCTCGTGGGCGTGGATACCGATCTGGGTCGCCTCGTCCAGGACGTCGCGGTAGGCGCGGATCCGGTCGCGGACCCCCTGCGGCATGAGACGCCCGCCGGAGTCGGTGACGTATACGCAGTGGGCGCCGTAGGACTCCATCAGGGCCGCCTGCCGGGCCAGTTCGGCAGGCGGCGCCATGTGGGACATCATCAGGAAACCGGAGACGTCCATGCCCAGTTCGCGTGCGGTGGCGATGTGCTGGGCCGCGACGTCCGCCTCCGTGCAGTGCGTGGCCACCCGTACCGAGCGCACCCCCAGGGCATAGGCCTGCTTGAGTTCGGCGATGGTGGCGATGCCGGGCAGCAGCAGGGAGGTGAGGACCGCGTTCTCGGCCGCGTCCGCCGCGGCCTCGATCCACTCCCAGTCGCTGTGGCTGCCGGACCCGTAGTTGAGGCTGCCACCGGCCAGTCCGTCGCCGTGGGCCACCTCGATGGCGTCCACGCCGGCGGCGTCGAGGGCCCGCACGATGCGGGTGACGTCGGCGGGATCGATGCGGTGGCGGATGGCGTGCATGCCGTCGCGCAGGGTGACGTCCTGGATGTAGAGGCGGGGGACGGCAACGTCGGTCATGGGGTCACCTCGGTGAGGAAACGCTCGGCGACACGCTCGCCGACACGGAGGGCTGCGGAGGTCATGATGTCGAGGTTGCCCGCATAGGCGGGCAGGTAGTGGGCCGCGCCCTCGACCTCCAGGAAGACGGTGACCTTGGTGGTGACCTCGGGCGCACCGGGTGGCAGCAGGGTGTGGACGGGTTCGTCCGCCGGCACCGGGGTGAACTGGACGTCCTGCTTGAGGCGGTATCCCGGCACGTACTCGGCGACGGCCGCCACCATCGCGGTGACGGACTCGACGACCGCTCGCTCGTCCACATCGCCGGTCAGGCAGTAGACGGTGTCCCGCATGATCATGGGCGGTTCGGCCGGGTTGAGCACGATGATCGCCTTGCCTCGCAGGGCGCCGCCGACCGAGGCGATGGCCGCGGAGGTCGTCTCCGTGAACTCGTCGATGTTGGCGCGCGTCCCCGGCCCCGCCGAACGGGACGAGATCGAGGCGACGATCTCCGCGTAGGCGACCGGGCTCACCCGGCTGACCGCGTGCACAACGGGAATAGTGGCCTGGCCGCCGCAGGTCACCATGTTGAGGTTGGCAGCGGAGTTGTCCAGGTGCTCGTCCAGGTTGACGGCCGGCACCACGTAGGGGCCGAGCGCGGCCGGGGTGAGGTCCACCATGACCTTGCCCAGAGGCACGAGCCGCTTGGCGTTCTCGACATGCGCCTTGGCCGAGGTGGCGTCGAAGACGATGCCGATGTCCTCGAACCCCTCCATCGCGATGAGGCCGTCCACCCCCTCGGCGGTCGTGGGCACCTTCAGCCGGGCGGCTCGGGCCAGCCCGTCCGACGCCGGGTCGATGCCCACCATGGCGGCCATCTCCAGACGTTCGGAGAGCCGTATCACTTTGATCATCAGATCGGAGCCGATATTGCCGGACCCGATGACGGCGACCTTGGTCTTCTTCACCTCGACCTCACTCAGTGCTGGTGAACGTGGCGGATACGGAGCCGAGCGGGGAGATCTCGGCGTGCACGGCGGCGCCCGGACCGACCGGCACCAGAGGGCCCAGGGCCCCCGAAAGCACGACCTGACCAGCGCGCAGCGGTTCCCCGAACTCACGCGCGGTGCGCGCGAGCCAGAGCAGGGCTTCGAGCGGATCACCCAGGCAGGCGGCCCCGTCTCCCGTCGAGACCTCGCGGCCGTCGAGCGACATCGTCATGGTGACCTCACGCGGCTCGAAGCGGTCCAGCGGGACCCGGTCGGCTCCCAGGACGAAGAGACCGGAGGAGGCGTTGTCGGCCACCGTGTCCGTGATCGCGATGTCCCATCCGTCGATCCGGCTGTCGACGATCTCCAGGGCGGCACGGGCGTGATCGACGGCGGCGCGCACCCGGCGCAGGTCCAGGTCCTCCAGGTCCAGGTCCGCACCGAGGACGAAGGCTATCTCGGCCTCGACCCGGGGCTGCAGCAAGCGCTCGCTGGGGACCGCCACGGCCTGGCCCGTCATGTCCATGTTGTCGAAGAGAATGCCGAAGTCCGGGCGGTCCACGCCCACTTGGCGTTGCACGGCCGCCGACGTCAGTCCGATCTTGCGGCCGACCACCCGGGCCCCCCGGGACAGCCTGTCCTGCGCGAGCCGCTGTTGCACGGCGTACGCGGCGGCGATGTCCGTAGGGCCCAGAAGGTCACGGACGGGGGCGCAGGGGCGGTGCTCCGCCTCGGCGCGGCCCAGCCGCGCGGCTGCCGCGGCCACCGCGGCCGGTTCCGCGACGGACACTGCTTGCGCACGCTCTGCCATCAGACTCCTCTTCCTCCGGGTTCTCGGTGTCATCCTCGGCAGGGCACGTCCTGCTCGGCTCCACCCACCCTGATCTTCGCGGGCCGCCCCGGCCACGGGAGGTTTCGCTCAGTGGGACGGGATGCGAGAGCAGACCGTCTGTGTCACGTCCCCCGGCGCACGCCATCGACCAGAACGTCCGTTCCGAAGACCCGCAGGAGGGCGAGGGCAGCGGGCGCGTTCCGGCACGAAAGAGCCGGCACCGGGCCGGGAAGGGCCACTGGTGCCGGCAGAGTCTCCGTTGCTGAGCCGGCTCGACGATGCGGTCAGCGGTAGGGCGTCGCCGCAGCAGCCATCTCGTCGAGCACCTTGAGCACTTCGTCCTCCGGGGCGGTCGGCAGGTCCAGCAGGACACGCTCGACCCCGGCGCTCGCGTAGGTTTCGAGGCTCTTGCTGTCGTACTGGGCCGCGTGGACGACGACGGGAGTCCGCGTTCCGGTCGCCTCGCGCATCCGGGTGATCTTCGCGCTCAACTCCTCGGGGACGACGCTGTTCGGCATCCAGGCCGCACCGTATGCGGCGAGGCGTGCCCAGGCTGCCTCGCTGTCGCCGCCCACGTAGATCGGCGGGTGGGGCTGCTGCACCGGCTTCGGCCACGCGTAGGAGGGACCGAAATCAACGAAGTTGCCGTGGAACTCGGCCTTCTCCTTCGTCCACAGTTCGATCATCGCCCTCAGCCGCTCGTCCAGCAGAGCTCCGCGGGTGCGCGGGTCGGTGCCGTGGTGCGCCATCTCGGCACGGTTCCACCCGGCCCCGACACCGAACACGGCCCGGCCGTCGGAGACGAGATCGAGGGTGGCGACCTCCTTCGCGGTGGTGATGGGGTCGCGCTGGACCACCAGCGCTATACCGGTGCCCAGAGTGAGGGTGCGCGTCACGGCCGCCGCCGCGCCCAGCGCGACGAACGGATCCAGGGTGCGGAAGTACTTCCGCGGCAGTACGGACCCCGGTTCGCCGATGTGGGGGTCGACGGGGATGTGGGTGTGCTCGGCGAGGAAGAGCGCGTCCAGCCCGCGCTCCTCCAGTGCGGGCCCCAGCGCCGTCGGCCGAATGCTCTCGTCGGTGAGAAACGTGGCGACCCCGAACTTCATGTGTCTCCGATCCTGGCCATGGCGCACCTCAACGAGTGGCCTCCGATTGATCTTGTGACCGCCCGTGCCCGCGCCCTCAAGTGCGGTCGGCCACGGTCTGTACGGCGAAGTGCTTCTTCAGAGGGAGCGTCGTGTCCACGGCCTTATCCCGCGGCAGAGGCGTGCCCGCACCGAGCGCCTTGCGCACGACGAGGAACTCGGCGGGGTTGTTGACACACTCGACGGCGACCAACTGCTCGCCCCGGTACCGCAGCACGGTCGCCCTGCCGGCTCGCGTTCCGGGACGCACGATGCTCTCGTCCTCCGGACGGGCCAGTCCCGCGATCTGTAGCTTGACGTCTCCCTGTTCGGACCAGAACCACGGAAGACTGCGGTACGTCCCGTCGGCTCCGACAAGGGTCTGAGCCGCGGCCTTGGCCTGCTCGACCGCGTTGTCGACGCTCTCCAGCCGTAGTCGCGGCCTCGACAGGCCCTCTGGACCCGGGGACGGGTCGGGAAGGCTCGCACAATCGCCCACCGCGAGGGTGAACCCGTCGGAGGCGAGCGAGCGGTCGTCCACAACGATCCCGTTGTCGCAGTGCAGGCCCGCGTTACGAGCAAGTCCGTCGCGGGGCTCGGCGCCCACGCCCATGAGGACGAGCTGCGCGGGCAGTTCCCGGCCGTCCTCCAGTTCGACACCGGTGACCGTTCCGCCCGCGTCACCGCGCAGGCGCCGGGGGCGCACGCCGGTGAGGACGCGCACGCCCGCCGCGCGGTGCGCCGCTTCGACGATCCCCGCGGCGGCCGGGCTGACGACGCGGTTCAGCACAGCGGCAGCCGCCTCCACGACAGTGGCACGGACACCGGCCGCCACCGCGGCGGCGGCCACTTCCAGCCCGACGAACCCGCCGCCGACCACGACGAGGTCGGTGACCTCGGCGAGGCACCCGGCCAGCTTCTGGGCGTCGCGGACATCTCTGAGCACCAGCGCTCCCGCGAGGTCGTCCCCCTCGATCGGCAAGCGCCGCGGCTGCGCCCCAGTGGCCAGCACCAGTCGCTCGAACGCCCATCGCCGGCCGGAGACGGACGTGGCCGTGCCTGCTCCCGTCCCGTCCAGGCTCAGCTGCCCGATCTCCTCGTTGAGCAGCAGGTCGATCCGCTGCTCGGCGTAGAAGGAGGCGGTACGCAACGCGAGGGACTCGACGGGCGACTCTCCCCGCAGGAAGTCCTTGGACAACGGGGGGCGGCCGTAAGGGGCGTACGGTTCCTGTCCGACCAGCGTGATGGTGCCCCGCCACCCGAACTCGCGTGCACTGCTCGCCACCTGAACACCCGCCTGGCCCGCGCCCACGACGAGCAGGCGGCCGTCGACACTCACAGTTGGGTTTCCGGCACGGTCACACGGACCTCCTGCCCCGGGGCCAGAACGAGTTGACACGACAGCCGGGAGTTGTCCTCGCGGTCGGTGGCGGCGCAGTCGAGCATCTCGTCCTCGTCCTCGCTGACCGCCGTGAAGTCGTCCGCGTTCTCCTCGGCGAGAAACACGTGGCATGTCGCGCAGGACAGTACGCCGCCGCACTGGCCCAGGATGCCCGGGACACCGTTGCGGACAGCGGTCTGCATGACGGAGACGCCTGCTCCCGCTTCGATCACTCGTTCGGCGCCGTCGGGCTGCTTGTAGATGACTTTCGGCACGGGTACGTTCCTCTCCGTCACCAGGTGACCGGCACGCTGGTCATGGGCCGGGTCAGGACGTCCTCGCGGCGGACCGGCTCCCCCGCCAGGCGCAGGTCGGGGATGCGCTTGAAAATCTCGGCCATGCCGACCTGCAGCTCCATACGGGCCAGCGGGGCGCCGAGACAGTGGTGCAGACCGTGGCTGAGCGTCAGATGGGGGTTGGCCTGCCTGGTGATGTCGAACCGTCCCGGGTCCTCCACCGCCTCGGGGTCGTGCCCGGCCGCGGTGGGATCGACACTGACCGCTTCGCCCCGGGCGATCAGCTGCCCGTCCACGACCACGTCTTCCGTCGCGACGAACGGCACCAGGCCGCCCGCGCCGACCACCGGGCCGCCCATGACGAACGAGCCATGCCGGAGCACCTCTTCGGCGGCTGTGGGCGCAAGCCCGTCGGGGTCGGTCAGGAACAATGCCCGCTGTTCGTCCGAGCGCAGCAGCGACAACACGCCGGTGGTCAGGAAGTTGGCGGTGTTGTCGAACCCGCCGACGATCAGAATGAAGGCGATGGGGAGTATCTCGGCGTCCGTGAGGGTCTCGTCGCGGTCGCGGGCATGTGCCAGCGCGCTGAGCAGATCGTCCCTCGGTTCCGCGCGACGCCGGGCGATCAGGTCCGTCATGTACGCCGCGAGTTCGGCCATGTCGGCGGCGATCTCCTCCTCGGCCTTGCCTGACACGGCGAGCCCGGACGAAGCCCACCGTTCGAACTTCTCCCGGTCCGCGGAATCCACACCCAGCAGGGAGCTCAGCATTTCGATGGGCAACGAAACGGCGTACTCGGAGATGAAGTTGCGCACGCCACCGCGCTCGATCATGCCGTCGATCAGCTCGTTGGCGAAGGCGACCGCGGAGGCGCGCATGTCCCGCACCCGCCGCGGCGAAATTGCCTTCTGGACCAGCTTGCGCAGCTTCGTGTGCTGGGGCGGGTCCTCGAACTGCAGGGTGGTGAGCAGGAAGTCAGGGAACTGCACGTAGAACGGCACCACGCGCTCGCCGGTACGGAAGGGCTCGCGAACGAACCGAGCGTCGCCCAGCACCTCCTTGGCGGCACGGTTGCGGTGTATCACCCACACGTCGCCGCCGTACGGCATGGTGGTCCTGGTCATCGGGCGGTCGGCCATGAGACGCCGCAGATGCTCCACCGCCTCGGGGGCCGGCAGGGGGCCGTAGGGAAACTCGACGCCACCTGCGGTGGTGGTCTCGGTCATGGTGGTTCTCTCCGATCCGTGTCAGGCGGTGTGGGGCCGGGGGGCTGCGATGACCTCGGGATTCACCCCGGGCGGGAGAGCCATGATCTCGTCGAACCGTTCGGCCACGGCTTCGGCCGTCAGGGCCGGATCGTGGATACCGGCGGTGTTCACCAGGGCTGTGCGGCTCACCGCACCGCCGGCGGCGTTGAAGACCTCGCCGGTGACCTGGCAAGAGGGGTGGACGAGGAACGCGGCCACGGGAGCGACGTGCTCCGGCAGAAGTTGCGTTCGCAGATAGGCCAGTACGTCCGGCTCCAGCGAATCCGCTGAGTTCTCCACCATGCGGGTGCCCGCACCGGGGGCCAGTGCGTTGACGAGAACACCGTGTTCGGCGCCCTCGATGGCAAGGTTGCGAGTGAGGGAGAACACCGCTCCCTTGGAGCTCCCGTAATGCGTCATCAGCGGGTTGCCGAGCATGGCCGCGGAGACGGTGTTGACGACGCGACCGGTACCGGAGGCGATCAGATGGGGCCATGCCGCGCGGCAGAGGTGGAGCGATCCGAAGAAGTGGACATCGAGGTGGCGCTGATACTCCTCGATGGGTACCTCGTCGAAATGCCCGGTGCGGACGATCCCCGCGTTGTTGATGACCGCGTCGAGGCGACCAAACTCCGCAACGGCCGCTTCGACGACCTCTGCGGCGCCGCTCTCGGTGGAGATGTCGGCCCGGCTGGCCACGGCGCGACCTCCGGCTGAACGGATCTCGGCCACGACGTCCCCGGCGGGATCGTCACCGTCCCGGCCTGCTCCGTCCACCCGGGATCCGAGATCGGCGACGACGACACCGGCGCCGCGGGCGGCGAGCAGCAGGGCATGCGCCCGGCCGATGCCGCGCCCGGCACCGGTCACGACCACGACGCGGTCGGTGAAGGACAGGGGTTTCACAGCTGAGTTCCCATCTGCAGTGCGGAGCGCTGTACGCGTACGCTGTCGGGTCCGGTCGCGCCAAGGTGCACGACCTGCGGTTGGAGGTCAGGGACGGTTGGCGCCGCCGCTCACACGGACCGGGGCCGTCCAGATCGTCCCGCGGCGGTTGCGGCGGGACTCGCCCCAGTCCAGGACGTCCAGACCGGCGCAGATGTACAGGGTGCGACGGTCGGGGCCGCCGAGGACGCAGGCGGGGGGCAGAGCGCTCTCGGGAGCGAACCGCACGATGTCGGTGACTGCTCCGCCCTCGACGAAGCGGGCCACCGCCGGAACCGATGGCATTCCGGCCCAGACCCCGCCGTCGTCGTCCAGGCAGATGCCGTCGGGCAGGGAGGAAGTGGTGGCGAAGACGCGGCGCCCGCTGAGCCGACCGGCCTCGTCACGGTCCAGGATGGTGAGGCGGTTGGCGAATGCTTCGGCCGTCACCAATCGGCTGCCGTCCGAGCTGACGGCGATGCCGTTGGCACCCGAGAAACCGCCCAGTTCTGTCAACGCCCGGGCCGTTCCATCGGGTTCCACGACAAGCAAGGCCGCATCACGGGGCTCTTCCCCCTGGAACAGTTCGAACCCCAGCTGCGTCACGTAGGCGCGGCCGTCGGCGTCCACGACCATGTCGTTGATCGGGCCGGTGGCCAGCGCACGCAGGTCCGCGTGTTCGGTCACGTGCTCCCCGTCGAAGGCCAGGACGAGCCGCTCGTGCATCGAGGTCACGATCAGCCGTCCGTCGGGCAACCATCCGAACCCGCCCGGGATGGTCTCGACGCCGTTCTCCGAGGTGCGCGTGGAGAGGTCGAGCGCGGTGTGCGGAGTGCCGTCCTCGTCGAGCCGCACGATCCGGTGGGCGTACATGTCGCTGAACCACAACGCGCCCTCATGCCAACGAGGGCACTCGGCCCACGTGTAGCCTCTCGAAAGCTCGTGCGGTGTGATGTCGAGGGCGCTGGCGAAGGGATCGACGGCGGTGTCGGTCACGGGTCCTCCTGGTCGTCGTGCCGGGCCATGGGCCAGGCGGTCAAAAGGGAAGCGGGTGGGCGAACTTGGCCCGCAGCAGTGCCCCGCCTCGGCGAGGGCCGGCCTGCCTCCGGCGAGGTGGCCCGACTGCACCGTGCATGCGTGGTACGAGCCGGGTAGCGCGTGAGCGTGGTCTGCACTCCGGCCTCGCGCAAACCCGGTGGGCGTATCGCTCCCCCAGTCCGGGAGCGGGTCGGACTCCGCCGTGACGACGATGGCCGGCGGAAATCCGCCGAGGTCCCCGCGTAGGCGGAAATCCGGTATCGCGCTCTCCGGTGTCGGTGGACGGATCAGCCGGTGGGCACGGAGAAGCCACCCTCCGGCAGGAGCGGCGCCCGCCGATGCGTCAAGATCTCGGCCCGCGCCGCCATGGCACCGGCGACGAAGGGCTGGGACAGCAGGTAGAACTCGTCCGCCGCCGCCTGGTCGAAGAAGACCTCGGCCGCCGCGAGCGGGTCCATGGCCTGTTCCTTCACCCGCAGCATGGCGGCCCGGTGGTCCTCCGCGGCAGCGGTGTCTCCGTCGTGGACGGCGCCGGCCGACTCGAAGATGTTCGAAACCACGGCACCGGGAAGGACCGCTTGCACGTGGACGTGGTGGGCGTGGCCGGCGAGCTCCACCTCCTGGCGCAGGCACTCGGTGAGGGCCAGCACGGCGTGTTTGCTCATGATGTACGGCGCTTGCAAGGGGCTGGCACTGACCCCGCCCACGGAGGAGAGGTTCCACACCCACGACGGTCCAGGCTCCGCGAGCATCCCCGGCAGGAACGCCCTGATGCCGTAGAAGACTCCGCTGATGTTGATCGCGACGAGGCGGTCCCAGTTGGCGACCGGGGTGTCCCACAGGTAGCCGAACTGTTCCACGCCCGCGTTGTTCACCAGCAGCCTGACCGGACCGGCTTCCTCACGGGTACGCTCCGCCAGAGCTTCGAGGTCGGCCGGATTCCGTACGTCACAGGCGATGTCGAGGGCGCGCACACCGCCCTCCTCCAACTCGGCGCGCAGGGACGCGATCGCCTCGGTGTCGACGTCGGCGAGCACCACTGTCATGCCGAGTTCCAGCCCGGCGTAGCCGGCCAGGCCGGCGCCGATTCCCGCGCCGGCTCCGGTGATCACGGCGACCCCTCCGCCGAACAGCTCCTCCGCCGAACTCATCGAGTGCTCTCCTCACGCTCGGCGACGATCTCGCGGATGGCCCGCACCACCGGTGCGAACGTTCTCTCGGGGTCCACGACAGCGGGGCTGTCCATGTTGTTGTGGCAGATCGCCACCGCCAGACGATCTCGGAGATCGGCCCAGGCGAGCGAACCCCCGGCTCCTGGGCTGTAGATGATCTCCCGGTGGTCTCCGACCAGCGGGTCGGACGCCCCGGCCTCACCGCCGAGCCAGAATCCGTTCGCACCGAACCACACGGGAATGGTGAGCACCTTGTCCGCGTCGTACGCACCTTCACGCGGCCGGGTGAAGGTGGCCACCCTCTCCGGCGAGAGCAGGCGGACGCCGTTCAGTGCGCCGCCCTCCGCGAGCATCGCGAAGATCCGTGCCACGGAGTCCGCTGTGGTGATGGCGCCTGCTCCCGGGTCGACGGCCTGCTGCACCGTCCGCAGATTGTGCGCGTCGGAGCCGGGGAACACCGCCTTCGGGCTGACGTTGTGCTCGTCGACGATGCTGAACTCGTTTCCGCCGTACAGTGTCGCCACCCGGGGAAGGTCGGCGTCAGGCACTCCCAGATGGAAGTCGTCGGCACCGAGGGGCCCGGTGATCTCCTCGCGGACGAAGACGTCGAACGGCCGCCGGGCCGGGTCCGTGCGGCGCACCACTTCGCCGACGATCCAGCCCCAGACGAGAACGTGGTAGGCGTTGGCGGTGCCAGGCTCGTAGACCGGGGTGAACCCGGCGACGCGCTCGGTCATCCACTCCCAGTCGGCCAGAAGCTCCGGTGTGACGCCTTCGGGCATCTGCGGGATTCCGGCCCGGTGCGAGAGCGCCTGTTCGACGGTGACGGATTCCTTGCCGTTGACCGCGAACTCCGGCCAGTACCGGGCGACCGGCGCTTGGAGGTCGATCAGGCCGCGCTCGGCCTGGAGGTGGACGGCGATCGCGGTGACGCCCTTGGTCACGGAGAACACCGGAAAGAGCGTGCGCTCGTCGGCTGGGGTTCCCTTGTCCACGTCGCCGACCCCCGCTACGGCGTTCACGATCAACTCGCCGCGGTGGTAGGCCGCGACGGATATACCGGACTCACCCAGCTCCAGGGCTCGGTCGAGGGCTGCGGTGATACGTCGATCAGGGGGGCGAAGGGTGGTCATCAGCTCTCCTCGTGCGGGTGCGAGCGGAGTAAGCCGCGGCGTGCCATGCGGTGGCGGTGGCTGTCATCCCGCTGACTGCCTGAGGCTAGGCCGGACACGAGGCGGCCCGAGTGCGTTGTTCCGCTCAGTGGACGGCTTGTCGGCGGGCAGGACGTCAGGTCGTCACTTCGCGCCGGGCGATGAGCCGACGCCCCTCCTCTGTACGCCGCAGTCCGTCACGGCAGGAACCGACGAACGCGACGTTCCGCGTCCCGGGATCGGCACCCCGGGGAACGCCATGATCATCGGGTCCGAGTTCCGTCATGGACCGTCCAGGAGCGGCGGTGTGACCTCGACGGGATGCCGCCCGCCTGGTCACCTCTCGGGTGAGGAAGCGGTCAGTCCCGCGGCGATGAACGCGATGACGGTCCCCACAGCCGGGAAGGACGGCTCGGCGGCGGCGAAGCGTCCCGGGGCCTGGGGCCGGCCGTAGAGCTGCAGAAGCAGGGTGAAGGCGAGCCGCCAGCGGTCTGCGATCTCGTGCACGGTGAGATGGGGCAGCGCTCTGCCGAGCATCACCTCGAATGGGGCGGACCCGAACCAAGGGGCGTGCAGGCGTGGTGGCTCGGCGCCGAGGCATATCTGGGCAAGCAGGCTGCAGAGTACGCGCCCCCGCGAGGAGCGGACCATGTCGTCGAACGGCTCCACCAGGGCCGTGACCAGCGCCACCATGTCGACCCCGGTCGGGTCGGCTTCGTCCGACGCCGCGGGGTCTGCCAGCTCATCCAGGCAGTCGCGCCACCGAGGCTCCAGTTCTCGTTCCAGGAGCGCCGCCACCAGGCCTTCGCGCGATCCGAAGTGGTAGTGGACGGCTCCGGGATTCAGGCCTGCCTCGGCATTGATGGCACGGACAGACACCTGATTCACGCCGTGATCGAGGAAGAGCTTCTCCGCCGCGTCCAGCAGCCGGTCCCTGGTCGAGGACGATTCATCCGCCATGCGGCTCATTGGAGCACACTGCGGAGAACTATCATTCAATCACTGATTGATTTACGTTTGGACAGACCGAGGCGCGAACGTGCGTCTACCTCCCCCACCTCTCCCCCGACATCACAAGGACTCTCGCCATGGGCAACTACGTCGTCACCGGATCTGCCTCCGGAATGGGGGCCGCAACCGCCGACAGGCTGCGCGATGCCGGCCACACGGTCATCGGAATCGATCTGCGTGACGCCGACATCACGGCCGACCTCGGCACGGACGAGGGCCGCGCGGCGGCGGTCTCCGAGGCGCTGGAGCGGTGCGCCGGGCAGCTCGACGGAGTGGCGGCCGTCGCCGGTGTCGGCCCTTCGATGCCGGACGCCGGCACCGTGGTGTCGATCAACTATTTCCATCCGGTGCGCATGCTGGAGGGGCTCCGCCCCGCGCTCGCCGCTTCCGGCGCGGGGCGCGTCGTGGTGATCGGCTCCAACTCCTCCACCACCGTCCCGATGATCGATGACAGGCTGGTCGAGTTGCTCCTCGCCGGTGACGAGGAGACGGCCCGCGAGCACGCCCGTGGCGCGCAGGCCGCGACACCCGCCGAGGTCCGGGCCACGTCCCCGACCATCTCCGCGTACGCGACCACCAAGTTCGCGCTGGCCCGCTGGGCCCGACAGACCGCCGTCACCACCGAGTGGGCCAGGCAGGGTGTCCTGCTCAACGTGATCGCCCCTGGGGCCATCCTCACCCCGTTGATGCTCGCCGGGGGCCGCGCCGAGGATCTGGACGCGGACGCCTTCCCCACGCCCATGCCTCTCGGTATGTTCGGCGCCCCGGAGGACGTCGCCTTCTGGGTGCACCAGTTCCTGCGTCCGGAAGCTCGTTTCACCACCGGCGCCACTCTCGTCGTCGACGGCGGCACCGACGCCGCCATGCGTCCCGACGCACAGCCCACGGCGATGACTGTCTGACCGATCCCACGGGCCGCCCGGCCCTTGTCGGCTCGCTCCCCTCACATCCGGCTCACCTCAGCCCGAGAGAAGAAGAAGATGACGACTCCCGATGTTTTCCGGCCCGCAGAGTTGGGGCCTGTGACACTGCGCAACCGCATCCTCAAGGCGGCGACCTTTGAGGGCATGACCAAGGATGCCGTGGTCACCGACGAATTGATCGAGTTCCACCGCCGTCACGCGGCGGGCGGCGTAGGCATGACCACCGTGGCCTACTGCGCGGTCGCTCCGGAGGGCCGCACCGAGTACGACCAGATCTGGATGCGTCCAGAGGCTCTGCCGGGGCTGCGCCGCCTGGCCGAGGCAGTGCACGCGGAGGGCTCCGCGGTGTCCGCGCAGATCGGCCACGCCGGGCCTGTGGCCAACGGCAAGTCCAACAAAGTGCCGGCCCTCTCACCGTCACGGACGTTCAGCGCTCAGGCACTCTCGGTCATCCGGGCCGCCTCGAAGGACGACATCCGCCGCATCACCCGTGCGCACGCGGACGCCGCCCAGTACGCGATCGAAGCCGGCTTCGACGCGGTCGAGATCCATCTCGGCCACAACTACTTCGCCAGCTCGTTCCTGAGCCCGAAGATCAACAAGCGCAAGGACGAGTACGGGGGTTCGCTTCAGGGGCGCGCCAGGGTTGCCCGCGACGTGTGCCGCGCGGTGCGGGACAAGGTGGGCGACCGCATCGCTGTCCTGGCCAAATTCAACATGGACGACGGTGTGCCGGGAGGCTTCTGGCTCGACGAGAGCCTTCAGGTCGCCCAGTGGATCGAGAGCGACGGCAGTGTCGACGCCCTCGAACTCACTGCGGGCAGCTCCCTGCTCAACCCGATGTACCTGTTCCGTGGTGAGGCGCCGTTGCGGGAGTTCGCCGCCGCCATGCCCCAGCCGCTCAAACTCGGCATCCAGATGGTGGGCGGCAAGTTCCTGCACAGCTACCCGTACCAGGAGGCGTATCTCCTGGACAGCGCCCGCCAGTTCCGTGCCGCGCTCGGTCTGCCGCTGGTACTGCTCGGCGGCATCAGCACCAAGGCGACCATGGACCGGGCGATGGCGGAGGGCTTCCAGTTCGTCGCCATGGCCCGCGCCCTGCTCCGCGAGCCCGACCTGCTCAACCGCCTGCAACAGGATCCGTCGACACCTTCCCTGTGCATCCACTGCAACAAGTGCATGCCGACCATCTTCAGCGGCACCCACTGCGTCCTGGCCGGAGCCGACGACCAGGGACAGCCGGCCGGGGTCTGAGCCCGGTCCGGCGGTTCTCCGGAAGGCGCGGGTTCGGACCGGTGCACGGAACTGGTCATGACGGATCGCACGCCTTGATCACGCCGGACGCCACACGTCCCGCCTATCGACGTCACGCACGGGACAGCCCTTCCGCCCTCTGCCCGCCCGTGCTCCCGCTGAGTGGGACGAGACGGCGTCTCCAGCGCCGCGGCAGGAGTAGGAATCAGGAGCCGGCCGGGCCAGGCGCAAGACCATCCGGCCCACGCCTGCAGCGGTGCCGTATCCCGAGTGCCTCCCGCGAGGAGGCTCGGCGACGATGGCGGTGAAGCGGCCCCTGCGCCGCGCCCACCGATGTCGACGGTGCCGCACTCCACGTGGACGGCGAGGCCGCCGACACGGGCGGAGGCGCGGTCGTGACCGACAGAGCCACGAACTCCCTCAAGGCGAAAGGACGTCAAGTGTTCTCCGAACGGGCCTTCCTGTCATTCGTGGACGTGACCGATCCGGCTCTGCTGCCCGAGTACCACGACTGGCAGGTCTACGACCACATCCCCGAGAACCGCGCGCTGCCCGGAGTGGCCTGGGGCGAGCGGTGGACACGTATCGCCGGGGCCGGCGGGCTGGAGCGGATCGCCGACCACCTGGCCGGGGTCGACTCGATGACGATGTATTGGTTCCTGCCGCCGTACGAGGAATCCGTGGCCGCATGGCGGAAGCTGGGCACCGACTCCATACAGTGGGGCCGGGGCCCTGGCATCCCGGGCGTGCAGCGGCCGTTCATGGGCTTCTTCACCCCCGTCAAGGGCTATGCCGCACCGCACGCCCTGGTCTCCCCCGAGGTACTGCCCTACCGGCCGAACACCGGAGTACACGTCACCCTGACGCGGATGGCCGAACCGATGGGCCACGACGCACATCTTTCGTACCGTCGCGAGGACCGGGTGCGCGTCCCCGGCCTCCTCGACGTGCCGGGTGTGGCCGGCGCGTGGACCTTCAGCCTGCACGAGCCGACCCGGCCGCATTGGCAGCCGGAGCAGGCGGACGCCCTGGTCCCG
The DNA here is from genome assembly GCF_042723425.1 of Streptomyces sp. NPDC058375. NCBI lineage: Bacteria > Bacillati > Actinomycetota > Actinomycetes > Kitasatosporales > Streptomycetaceae > Streptomyces > Streptomyces sp. NPDC058375. The sequence continues at coordinate 15,452 of NZ_JBHXJG010000058.1, forward strand.
CACGAACTGCGGGCGCGGCTGCTGTATCTGGACCAAGATCCTCTCGAAGTGGCCGGACGCCTGGCCGAACACGACAAGGGTGGCTCCGTGGACGAGGAGAACACCGTCTTCTCCGCCCCGCTCGCCGCCTGTGCACCGTTCCAGCCGTGTCCGCCCGCGGCCTCCGCCGGACAGGACGGATGACCGCCGTGCCTCAGCCATCCTCATCCAACCCCGCCGACGAACTGGCTCTGCGAAAGCTGTCCGAGCGGTACGCGCTCGCCCTCGACGCACGGGACCGGGAAGCCTTCACCGGCGTGTTCACCGCCGAGGGCGTCCTGGTCGCCTACGGGCGGGACGGCAAGGAGACGCTGCGCCGAACAGGTCCGGCCGAACTGGTCGGCGAGATAGACGACCTGGCGGCCTTCGACGGGCTCTTCCACCCGGTCACCACCCATGTCGCCGTCGTCGCCACGGACGGCGGCACGGCAGCCGGGACCGCACTGTGCGAGGCCCACCACTACACCGAGGCCGACGGAACCGCCACCGACCTGTACTGCCCCGTGCGCTACGAGGACACCTACGTGCGCACATCCGAGGGCTGGCGCATCGCCCGCCGCGAAGTCCATGTGCTGTGGATGGACCTGCGTACCGTCACCGCGCCCGGCAGCTGAGCCGCCCACCCGTACGTCCCGGAACACGAAAGACCGTGAGAACACGACGACCGCGACGCGCTCCCACTCCACGAACCCGGTCCGGGAAGTCGATCGCCTCTCCCAGCCGGGCAGGGGGTCAGCGCACAGCACCGCCGAGAATCTCGCGGGCCTCCTCGCGGCCGTCGAGAAGGCGGGTGAGCCGACCGGCTATCCGCCAACCGGCCTCGTTCCGCACCAGGTCCCAGCGGTTCGCTGCGATCCGCCAGACGTAGAAGCCGCCGTCGCCGTCGCCGCGGAAGATCTGGGAGTAGGTGACAGCAGTAGCCCGTCCCCCCTCGACCTCGACGAGTGCGGGCCCGATGTTGTGCGCCGAGCCGCCGCCGATGATCTCCTGGTGAGTGGTGCCGAGAACCATCTTCGAGATTCCGGCACTGCCGTTGAGCACGCCGACGTCCATGTCGTAGACGGCGTCCTGGGTCCACAACGCTCCTGCCGCCCCGGCGTCGCCGCTGTCGACCGTCGGCCCGTACGACGCGATGAGCCGGCGGACAGCCAGCTCGTCCTCCAACTCGGTGACACGGGCCGTCAGTGCCGCGAGCCGTGCGGCCAGTTCGGCCACGGACGGGGTCGGCTCGGTGCCCGGTGCCACTTCGGGGTCCATGCTCCCTCGCTCCTCGCGATAGATGAATCACTCCGTAGCCCGGTGGCGGCTACAACGCTTCGGCCACCCGGGTCAGGGCTTCCAGCTGCACACAGTGGTCGTCAGCCGAGGACGACACGAGCCGGACCGATACCACGGTGGCGCCCGCTTGCCGCGCCTGCCGGAGCAGTGCCTCGGCCGACCTCGGATCGTCACGGGGATCCAGTCGCCGTGACGGGGTCAGGACGACCTCGAAGCCGTCCGGGAGCTCCACCGGTCCGAGCAGTTCGGCCAGTTGGTCCAGGGACATTCCGAACGGGGACCAGCCGTCGCCGCGTTCGACCGCGCGGCGCAGCGATCGGCGGGTGCGGCCGCCGATCCAGAGAGGTACGCGCGGTTGCACGGCGTGGGGCTCGACCACCATGCCGGAGTAGTCGTAGTAACGCCCGTGGTACTCGGGATCGCGGCGCGACAGCGAGGCCCGCAACGCGGCGAGTGCGTCGTCGGCACGCGCACCGCGGTCCTTGAACTCGGCGCCCAGCAGACCGAATTCCTCCTCCAGGGTGCCGACGCCGAGGCCCAGCACGAGCCGTCCACCGCTGACGCGGTCCAGCGTGCCGTAGCGCTTGGCGATCTCCAGGGGGTGGTGGTAGCCGAGGACCAGGACATGAGTGGCCAGGCGGATGCGGCGGGTGAGGGCGGCCAGGTAGCCGAAGGTGGCGAGCGGATCCCAGTACGTGGCACCGCGCACCGCCGCCACCTCGGTCGGGACGGCCACGTGTTCGCTGCACGTCAGATGGTCGTAACCGAGCTCGTCGGCGGCCTGCGCGATCGTGGCCAGTTCGGCGATGCCCGCCTTCTCCTCCCAGGCCGAGTGGGCGCCGGGAAGACGGGTCACGACCGGGCTGATCACCCCCAGCCGCAGCGGCGGTCGAGGCGCCGTCACCGCGGGCTCATCCGGCGAATGCCGACCTCCACCTCGGTGACCAGCCGCGCCCGGTCAGGGCCGCAGTGGTTCAGTGCCTGTTCCTCGTTGCCGCCGAGCACCTGTACGGGGCCGTCACCGAGGCGGGCGAGCATTTCCTCGGCGATGTCCCCGGGGTCGGCCACGTGAACCCCGGGCAGATCCATACGCAACCCGATCCGCTCCATCGCAGGGGTCCGGGTCAGGCCCAGGACGGCGTGCAGCACCTGAACTCCGTGCGGTCGCAGCTCCGCCCAGAGGCCTTCCGCGAAGATCCGCTCGAAGGCCTTGGCGGCGGCGTAGACGCTGATGTCCACGTGGCCGACGTAGCCGGACATCGAACCGACGAGGACGAGGGCGCCCTTGCCGCGTTTCTTGAGACGTGCGCCGAAGTGCTGGGTGAGTTCCAGCTGACGGGTGATGTTGAGGTCGATGACCTGTTGGAAGGAGGGCAGGTCGCCCTCGACGAACTCGGCGCCGTAGGTGTTGGCGCCCGCGTTGTAGATGAAGGTGCCGACATCGGCCTCCGCCGCCAGGTCGCGGACTCTCCGGACCACGCCCGGGTCGAGCAGGTCGCCGGACAGGGTACGGACCTGGACTCCGTGTGCCCGGGCGACCCGGTCCGCAGTGGCTTGTAGGGGACCGGGCTTGCGGGCGACGAGGATCAGGTCGATTCCCTGTGCGCCCAGTCTGTCGGCGAGCTCGGCGCCCACGCCCTCCGACCCTCCCGCGATGACCGCCCAAGGGCCGTACGTCGCCCGGTCGATCGTCCCGTCATCGATGTGCGCGTTCATCCGTCTCCCTGTCCGCCGCGGAATCCGTCCGTCCGGGCAAGCTCCAACACATGCCTCCAGCGCCCGTACTCTGGCGCGTGGCGCGACAGCGGCCCAAGCGGTGCTCCCGGCCAGTGGGAGCGCCACCGGACCGCGAGCCCTCCCGGCGCAGAGGCTCGGGCGCCCGGCCCGTGCGGGGTATCCAGCCGGTGGCAGCAGGGTGGCAGCCCGTCGCGGGGTTCGACCCGTCCCGCACACCGGGACCGGCACTTTGCGACCGTGCCCTCCCGTACGACACTCGCCGCGACCGCGCAGGAGCACCACGAGGAGACCGCTATGCCCGACACCCCACCGGCCCCCGTTCCGGCCGTCGATGGCACCACTGTCGATCTGTTGGTCGTCGGCGCCGGCACCGGCATGGCCGCCGCCCTCGCCGGGCACCAGGCCGGCCTGAAGACCCTGGTCGTGGAGAAGACGGAGTACGTCGGCGGTTCCACGGCCCGCTCCGGCGGCGCTTTCTGGATCCCGGCCAGCTCCCTGCTGGCCGCCGAAGGGGCCGGCGACACCGCCGAGCGCGCCCGTACGTACGTACAGGCGGCGGTCGGCGCGAGCACCACCGAAGAGCGGTGGCTCAGCTTCCTCGATCACGGCGAGGAAACCCTGCGCATGCTGCGGCAGACCACCCCGATGCGCTTCTTCTGGGCCCGCGGTTACGCTGACTACCACCCGGAACTCCCCGGAGGCTCCGCCGCAGGACGCACCTGTGAATGCCGGCCCTTCGACCTTTCCGTACTCGGCAGCGAGCGGGCACGGCTGCGGCCGTCCGTCATGGAGTCGCCCGTGCCGATGCCGATCACCGGCGCCGACTACCGGTGGATGAACCTGTTCGCCCGCCTGCCGCGCTCCGGCCTCCCGCGCATCGCGAAGCGTGCGGCGCAGGGTCTCGGCGGCAAGCTGATCGGGCGCGAGTACGCCGCCGGCGGGCAGGCGCTGGCCGGCGGCCTGTACGCCGGAGTGCTGCGTGCCGGAATCCCCGTGTGGACGCGGACCGCGCTGCGCCGCCTGGTCACCGATGGCGACCGGGTCACCGGCGCCGTGCTGGAACAGGACGGCCACGAGGTGACGGTCACAGCCCGGCGGGGCGTGGTGCTGGCCGCCGGCGGGTTCGACCACGACATCGAGCAGCGCCGCGCGCACCAGTCGAAGCATCTTGAGCCGGGCTGGAGCCTGGGCAGTCCTGGCAACACCGGCGACGCCATACGGGTGGCTCAGGACATCGGAGCCGATACCGACCTGCTGGAGCAGGCCTGGTGGTTCCCCGCGGTGGCCCCGCTGCCAGGCGGTTCCCCCCAGGTTCTGCTCGCCGAGCGCGCTCTGCCCGGCTCCCTGATCGTCGATGGCAGCGGCCGGCGCTTCGTCAACGAGGCCACCGACTACATGAGTTTCGGGCAGCGGCTGCTGGAACGGGAGCGCGCCGGCGACCCGGCCGGCCCGCTGTGGCTGGTCTTCGACCAGCAGTACCGCAACAGCTACGTCTTCGCCGGAGCGTGCTTCCCGCGGATGCCCCTACCCAAGGAGTGGTACGAGGCGGGCATCGCCCACCGGGCAGGCGGCGCCCCCGCTCTCGCCCGTGGCGCCGGGCTGCCGGAGGGCGCTTTCACCGCGACACTGCGCCGCTTCAACGAGCTGGCCGCAGCCGGGAACGACGAGGACTTCCACCGCGGCGCCAGCGCCTACGACCGGTACTACGGCGACCCGACGGTCACCCCGAACCCCAACCTGCGGCCGCTGACAGGACAGCTGTACGCTGTCCGCGTCGTCCTGAGCGACCTGGGCACCTGCGGGGGGCTGCGGGCCGACGGTGACGCACGTGTCCTGCGGCCGGACGGCGCTCCCGTCGAGGGGCTGTACGCCATCGGCAACACCGCCGCCAACGCCTTCGGCACGGTCTACCCCGGTGCCGGAGCCACCATCGGGCAGGGACTGGTGTACGCGACCGTCGCCGCCCGGCACGCCGCAGGACGGAAGTGAGCGACTCTTCGGCGGCCCGGGATCAAGTCGTCACTTCACGCCGGGCGATGACCCAGCGCCCCTCCCCGGAACGCCGCAGTTCGTCACGGTAGGAACCGACGGTCTCGACGACGGCGGGGACGCCGCTGGAGACCAGGAGGAAGTACGAGCGGGCCGTGGCGCTGTCCCCGAGCACGCGGACCTCCTGGTTGGTGATCAGGTGCCGGTTCCCCGAGCCGGGGCCCGCGTGGCCGAGTTCGCGCATCCGCACCAGTCCGGCGACGGTTTCCTCTCTCCCGCTCCAGGTGGTGCCGGCCATCCGCCACTCCACGTCGTCGGCCAACAGGGCACCCAGGTCTCCCGGCGCCCCCTCGTCGGCGAGGCGGGCGAAGGCGTACAGGACATCGGTGATCCGGGCTGCGTCCGGGGCGTCCGCCCCCGACTTCTCGATGGTGTTCACGGCTCTCCCCAAGGTCGGAGGGCGGGGAACGGGCGGCCGTCGCCGAACCGGCCCGGGCCCCTTGGAGCACCATCGTCCGCCGCTCCGCCTCCTCAGCGGGCCCGAACGTCCACTCACCGGACATCCCGCCGATGGCAGGAGCGCCCGTGGGGCAGCGTGGACGCAGACCTTTCACCACCGCAATGGAGGCCGCTCCCGTGACAACAGGCACCGACGCCCGCAGCACGCCCCCAAAAAGCCCTGATCTGTCGGTCACGGTGGAGGGCGGTGTCGGCCTCCTCACGATGCGCCGGCCACCCGCCAACTTCTTCGACGAGGCGCTCATCGGGCAGATCGTCGACGCCGCCCGTCGGCTCGATGACGATCCGGCCTGTCGGGTACTGGTCCTGGCTTCCGAGGGGAAGCACTTCTGCGCCGGGGCCGACTTCGGTGACGGTGGCGGGTTCGCGCAGGACCGGGTGGCCGTATCGGAACGTCTGTACCGCCGGGCTGCCCAACTGTTCGAGATTCGGACTCCGGTCATCGCGGCGGTACAGGGGGCGGCCGTGGGGGGCGGTCTGGGCCTGGCCTGCGCCGCCGACTTCCGCGTCGCCGAGGCCGGTTCCCGGTTCGTCGCGAACTTCGCGTTGCTCGGATTCCATCAGGGTTTCGGCCTGAGCGTGACGCTGCCCGAGCTCGTCGGCAGGCCCGTCGCGTCGGACCTGTTGCTGACCGGAAGGCCGGTCCGCGGCGAGGAGGCGGTCCGTATCGGGCTGGCGGACAGGCTCGCCGAGCCTGGCCGCGTGCGCGAGACCGCTCTGGACTGGGCACGCTCGATCGCTGCGGCCGCTCCCCTCGCGGTCCGCTCGATACGCGCCACGCTCCGCGCGGACCTGCCGGACCGGGTCCGGGCCGCTCTGGAGTACGAACTGGCCGAGCAGGCGCGTCTGTGGGCCACTCAGGACTGCGCCGAAGGCATCGCGGCGAGTCTTGAGCGCCGCCGTCCGGAGTTTCGCGGCGCATGATGACGGGCCGTCATCAGCCGTTCTTCTGACGGCCGATGACGGCCCTCCGGTCGAGCGGACACCGCGTCCGGGCGAACGCGTCGTTCTCCGCACCGGGTTCGCGCGGTCGTCCCGGCGGTCGTACCGATCGGCGGCCTCACGCGTGGCCCATCCGGTGCCGAGGCTCACAACGTGTTCGGCGCGGGGCTCTGCCCTGAACGCCACTCGGCGATGCACGTCGTCCCACCCTGGCCGGCTCGGGCCGTGTTCCGAAAACCGGGGCCCGATCGGTACCGGTAGGGCAGCGGGACGACGCGGGCCCGGGGCGTCAGGTGGTCAGTGGCGGTGGGACGGTGCGGCCCCGCGCGCGAAGGCGGCTCATGCCCGACGCCGCGTACCAGATGTCCATCGCCGCGGCTCGGACGGCATCGATGGCCGATTGCAGGGGCATCGCCTCGGAAGGGCCGCACAGCGACACCGCCGCGCGGATCCGGCTTTCGGAAGGACCGATAGGGGCGGCCACCGCCGTGACCCCCGCGGTGCAGCCCTGAGTATCGACCGCGATGCCGCCGCGGTCGCGGATACGGTCGAGTTCGTGGCGCAGCTGTCTCGGAGTGCTGATGCCGTACGGGGTCGCGGGGGCCGGGAAATCCAGGTCGGGTTGCTCGCTCTCGGCGAGTTCTGCGAGCAGAGCACGGCCTGCCGCCGCATGCACGGCCGGCTGCCGGGCTCCCAGCCGCCAGCCTCTCCCCCGTTGCGGCCAGTCGCCGATTCGTTCGAGGTGGAGCACCTCCGAGGAGACGAGCACACTCAGATGTGCGGTCAGGCCGGTCGACCTGTGCAGCGCGTGCATGAAGGGCAGCGACGCCTGATGGACACGGTCTCGTCGTACGACCTGGGCACCGAGCTCGAACATCCTTATACCCAGGGCGTATTCATACCCTTGCCGCTCGACCCAGCCCAGCTCCACGAGGCGTTGCAGGATGCGGTGCGCCGACGAACGCGGAAGGCCGGCGAGCCGCGAGATCTCGACCAGTGTGAGCTGTTGACGGCCGTCGAAGACCTCCAGCAGGGACGCCACTCTGTCGATCATGGCGACCGGGGTGGTCCGGCTCGGCGCAGTCGTCATCGCCACCTCCTGGCTCCGTCGCCTGGTTGCACAATCTGCCAACCTGTCACATACTGACAGGTATGAGTCTACTGGCAGATTGCAGGCGTGTAAACGGATCGGATCCCATTTCCGCATACGATCTTGCGGTGCCCGGCGCCGCTCCCGCTTTTGGAGGAGTACGGCCGTGGTGAAGCGCGGAGGGCCGACGCTGACCGAGCGGCGCGCGGAAGAGCTGAGGATGACGATCGCGCACACGGCGGTCGAGATCTTCGTCGCGGACGGCGACACCTCCGCGACCGTGGAGCGCATCGCCAACGCGGCGGGCATCGCGACGCGCACCTTCTACCGGCATTTCGCCGTCAAGGAGGATGTCGTCCAGCCGCTGTTCCGCCACAGCGCGAGCCTGGTCATCGAGACCCTGCGCACCGCACCCGAGGGCGACGACATAGTCGACACACTGGTCGCGGCCTGGACATCGGCGATGAACGACGGTGTGCTCAGCCCGTTCGATCGCCGGCTTCTCACACTGATCGCGGAAAGCCCGCAGTACCGCCTACGCTGGCTGGAGGCCGATGACGAGCTGTGCGACGCGGTGGCGGAGTTTCTCGCGAAGCGGCTCGGCCGGGCAGATCACCCGTTGAGCAGGACACTCCCCGCCTACCTCGTCGTCCAGGCAACCCGCCATATCTTCATGCAGTGGGTCGCCACCAGCACCGACGAGGACATCGCCGATCTGCTGCGGGCAGGCCTGAGCACGGTGCTGGACGGCGTGGCGGCGGGCCTGCCCGCCGCGGCGCGCGAATGAGTCGGCCTGTCCTCCTTTCACCCCGCCGCTCGAGGCTCGTTCGCCTCCCCGGGGCCCGCGCCTGCTTCTGTCGGTCCGAGGGCGCCGGACGCCCGTAGCCCCGCCACATCCTGGAGGGTGTAGCCGCACTCCGTGAGCACGCGCGAGGTGTCCGCTCCCGCAGGCACAGGCGCACGAGCGGGCGCCGAGGAGGACCGGCTCAGCTTGACGGGGACTCCGATGCCGCGGTACTCGCCGTCACGGATCACCATGCCCCGGTGGAGCACCTGCGGCGCGGACAGCGCCGCCGCGACATCGTTGACCGGGCTCGCCGGGACACCCCTTGGCACCAGTTCGGCAGCGAGTTCGCCCGCGTCGCGCGCCAGGAACGCGGGCTCCAGTTCGGCCAGAAGTGCGGTCAAGTTGCCGATGCGGTCCCGGTTGGTCCGGAAGCGTGGCTCCCGGGCCAGGCGGGAGTGTCCGAGTACGTCGGTCAGCGCGGCGAACTGCGCGTCACTGGCGGCCGCGACGAACAAGCGGCCCTCTCGCGCCGTTCGGAAGACCTGGTACGGGGCCACGGTCGGATGAGCCGCCCCGGTCCGTTCCGGTACCTCGCCGGACTGCAGGTAGGCCGCACTGTGCGGATGCATCAGCGACACGACGGCATCGAGCAGCGTCGCCTCGACCAGCTGCCCCTGTCCGCTGACCGTTCTCTCCAGGAGGGCGAGAAGGACACCCGCGAAAGCCTGGTGGGCCGCCGTGATGTCCACGATGGGCACACCGACCCGGAGCGGGTCGCCGTCGCGCTCGCCGTTGACGCTCATGAGGCCGCCGTACGCCTGGAGGGCCGCGTCGTATCCGGGGAGGCCCCCGAGCGGGCCGTCGACGCCGTAGCCGGTGATCCGGCAGTACACGAGCCGGGGGAACTCCGCCGCGAGCCGGGACTCGTATCCGAGCCCCCAACGTTCCATGGTTCCCGCCTTGAAGTTCTCCACAACTACGTCGGAGCGGGCGATGAGGCCGTGCAGCACCTCACGGGCCGGCTCTGTCCGCAGGTCGAGCACGATGTTCGCCTTGTTGCGGTTGAGGCCCTGGTAGTACGCGCTCGCTGTCTCCGCGTCGTCGACGAACGGAGGACCCCAACGACGCGTTTCGTCGCCCGAAGGCGCCTCGACCTTGATGACTTCCGCGCCGTGGTCGCCGAGCATCTGGGCGCAGAAGGGCCCGGCGAGCACCCGGCTCAGGTCCAGGACACGCAGACCCCGGACAGCACCTGCTCCTTTCACCGTCCACCTCCCGTCACCAGCGACCACCAGTCCCCGCCCGCGCCCACGGGGGCGGCCAAGCGGTCCTGCCAGTAGCTTTCGGAGCCGAACTCGTCGCGCCAGGACCACATCCGGGTGGTCGACCTTCCCAGGTGGTGCTCGCGCGAGTAGCCGAGTGCACCGTGCAGTTGATGTCCGAGCGCGGTGACCACCTGCGCGCCGGCGGATGTCGTCGCCTTGGCCGCGGCGACCGCGAGATCCTCGTTGTCCTGTGCGTCCACCGCGAGCACGGCCGCATCGGCGCCGACTCCCATCACGGCGACCTCAGCGGCCAGGGCCGCCACATGCTGTTGCACGGTCTGGAACCGGGCGAGCGGGCGTCCGAACTGCTCCCGTTCGGTGACGTGCCGAAGGGTGGATTCCAGCACCGCGCGTGCCGCTGCCGCGAGTTGGACCGACCGGGCCAGCGCCCCCCGCCGCGACAACGCGCCGACGTCGACACCGCTCGGCGCGGCGACAACCGCGTCCCCGGCTTCAAAGTCCTCCAGTACGAGCGTGTCGCGCGGTTCTCCGGCGAGGTTCTCCCCCCGTACGACCGTCGGACCCGCAGGCCTCCGAACGGGTATGACCGCTATGAGGACTTCCTCACCGCTCCTGACCAAGGTGACCACGTGGTCGGCATGCCGGCCCCAGGGCGTCCGCAGCCGCCCGGTCAGGCGGAGCGCACCGTTGCGCCATTGACCGTCGGCCTCGTCGAGCGAGGCGACCACGAGTCCCTCCGGCAGGGGCAGGCCGGCCCGCACCATGAGCCAGCCCGCCAGGAACGCGGCCTCGGCCACCGGGACATCGGCGGCGTGGAAGGCGGCCAGGTCGACCACTACCGCCAGGTCGCGGAGTGTGCCGCCGCTGCCGCCCACCTCCTCCGTGACCCCCAGCAGATGGAATCCCGTATCGCTCAGGCCCGTCCACAACGGGCCGTCGAAGCCTCCCGGGGCCGTTCCGCCCGCCTCGCCTCGCCGCAGGATCGCGCTGACGGCAGAGCGGATCTCTTCCCGCAGGTCGTCGCTCACCGAACCCCCAAGCCGCGGGCGACCACCGAGCGAAGGATCTCGCTCGCCCCTCCCCGCAGCGTGAACGCCGGAGAGTGGAGGATGCCCTCGGCGAGCATTCCTTCCAACCCGCTCGCCCCCCTGACGGGCTCGGTCCCGCTCAGTCTGCGTACGGTGTCCACCACGTCTCCTTCGAATCGTGACCCGAGGTCTTTCACCAGGGCCGCGGCGGTCTCGGTGGAACGCCCTTCGGCCAGGGCGGCGGCGACCGACAGCGAGAGCTGACGCAACGACCAGGCGCGGGCGGTGAGCCTTCCCAGCTCCCTCGCCTCGACGGCCCCGCTCCCCCGCTCCGCCAGAAGGTCCGTCCACGCACGAAGCAGCGGCACCGTGCTCATCAGCCGTTCAGGCCCGGACCTTTCGTACGCCAACTCGGCGGTGACCTGACTCCATCCGGCTCCGCGTTCGCCGAGCAGGCTATCGCCGGGGACGACCGCGGCATCGAACACCACCTCGTTGAAGTGGTGTCCGCCGTCAACCGTCACGATGGGCCGGACCTCGACGCCCGGCGTCGGGAGGTCCACCACGAATTGCGACAGCCCGGAGTGCCGATCGCCCGGCGAGCCGTCCGTACGGGCGAGGACGACCATCGCGTGAGCGTAGTGAGCGCCCGTGGTCCACAGCTTGGTCCCGGTGATCTCCCATCCGCCGGGCACTTCTCGCGCCCTGGTGCGCACCGCCGCCAGGTCGGAGCCGGCTTCGGGCTCGCTCATGCCAATGGCGAAGTAGCAGGCTCCACGGGCGATCTCGGGCAGATAGCGCTGCTTCTGCGCTTCGGAACCATGGCGGAGGATGGACGGCGCCATCTGGCGATCGGCGATCCAGTGCGCGGCGACCGGTGCCCCCGCGGCGAGCAGTTCCTCGGTGACGACGAAGCGGTCCAGCGGCGAGCGGTCGTGACCGCCGTACCGGCTGGGCAGCGTCATACCCAGCCAACCGCGCGCCCCCAGCCGCTTGCTGAAGTCCGGGTCCGCCGCCGTCATCCAGGCGTCGCTGCGTGCGACGAAGGTCCCCGCCGCCCTTTCCTCTGCCAGGAAGGCCCGCACCTCCTCGCGGAGCAGCAGGGACGCGGTATCGAGGCGATGAGCGGAGAGATCGATCGTGGCTGTCATCGGACACCCCCTTCGGTTCCGACCCACGCTAAGCGATGGGATCCAAAACCGTATGACGATGTTCCGTTCAGTGGACGGCCTTCCGCGGTGCATCAGCCAAGTTCAGTGGACGCCTTCCGCGGTGCGTCAGCCAAGGGGCGGGCGAGCGGCCGCACCCGCCTGGAGCATCAGGTTCAACTGGGCTTCCGAACCCGCGCGGTGGGCGTCCATGAGCTCGACCAGGCGGTCCAGATCCCCCTCACCGAGCGCGGTGACCATCTCGCGGTGCTCGGCCAGGATGCGCTTCCGCCCTGCCTCGTCGTGGAGGTAGACCGCGTGGTACGGAAGAGCCCATGTCCAGATCCGGGCGATTTCCCCCACGACGAGGTTGAGGTCGCTCAGACCGAAGATCGCCAGGTGGAACTGGCTGTTGAGCGTACGCATCAAAGCAAGGTCGAGGTCCTCGGCAGCTCGCTCAATCTCCTCGGCCACCGCGCGGATCTCGGCGAGCTGGGCGGCGGACGGACGTGGCAGGCTTCGGATCACCTCAGTCTCCAGGAGCCGCCGCATCAGATAGACCTGGTCGAACTCGGCCCGACCCAGGCGGGCGACTGCGAACCCGACATGGTGCTCGTGGACGACCAGGCCGTCCGCGGCGAGCTGACGCAACGCCTCCCGTACCGGCAGGCGGCTCACCCCCAGGGCGGCCGCCATCTGCTCCTGTCGGATCTGCTGACCGGGCAGCAACTCACCCGACACGATCATCTGCTTGATTCCGGTTATCACCCTGGACACCGCCTGGTTCGCGGGGAACCCGGGGCTGGTGGCGCGTGTCTTGCTGGACGGCATCTGCACTCCTCACAATTCGCTACACCGTAGAGCGTGCGGCGGCCGGGCGCAGCGGCGGACTGCCGTCCTGCCCCGTCAAGACGTCACGCTGCCTCCGTTGAGGTTGAGGATCTGACCGGTCATCCAGGAGGCCTCGGACGACGCGAGGTAGACCGCCGCCGCGCCGACGTCCTCCGGTGTCCCGAGCCTGTGCAGTGGAATCTTCGCCGCGAACACCTCCGTGCTCTCACCGGCGACATTGCTCTGCAGCCCGAGCGAGGGTGTTGGCAGTGACGCCGAACGGCGCGAGCTCCTGGGACAGATGCCGGATGAAGCCCTCCACACCGCTCTTGGCCGCCCCGTAGAGGGAGATCCCCGTAGCGGATCCGGCGCGCGCCGACCCTGAGGAGATCTGCACGATCCGCCCCCACCCCGCCTCGCACATGTCGTCCGCGACCGCCGACACCAGATTCATGCCACCGAACAGGTTGATCTCCACAGGAGCCCGCCACCGGCCGGGGGCGAGGGTGCGGGACCATCCCTGCCCGAAGCCGGCCTGGGCGCCGGCGTTGTGGATTAGCACGTCGAGGTGACGCCCGAATAGCACGCAAGCCCTCGCGACTCCCGCCTGAACGGCCTGGGGACCGGTCACGTCGAAGGGCACCGCTATCGCCGTCCCGCCCTTGGCGCCGATCTCCTTGCCCACACCGTCGGCCCGGGCACAAAGTCATTCACCACCAAGTCGAGCACCACCACGTCGAGACCTGAAGACAAGGGGCGCGGGCGATCCCTGCGCCGGAATCCTGGCCGGCCCCTCACCAGTGCGGTACGTCCTGAAGAATCAAACTTCGCTTGCCTTTCCGGGTTCGGCCCTCATGTTCCGGAGCGGGGACTCCCAGCTCACCGAAAGCCAACGACGCCTGTCGACGGCACGTCAAATGTGCTGGATGATCTCCAGGGCGTGGCCCTCGGGGTCCTGCAGCTGGGCAACACGCAGGGCTTGACCGGGCAGGCTCCTGGGCGGAGCGCACACGACGCCGCCCGCCTTCTCCGCTGCCCCCACCACTCGCTCCACATCGGCAACGGCGAAGCCGAGCACGGCCTCGCCCGGCGGTGGAGTTTCGCGGTGGAGGTGGTGCACCAGCAGTAGGGACGGTCCGTCGCCGTCCGGCGAGCCCATGACGACTTCCGAGAACGCATCGTCACCCTCGCCACCGGACACACGGTGCCTCACGACCTGGCCGAGCACAGCGGAGTAAAAAGCGGACTGGGCATTGAGGTCGCTCACGGCGATCTTGGTGAATGCGAAGCGCTGGCTGTCGGCCATGGAATCCCTCCATTGACGCGATGGATCGGAAGGGGCGCCCGGCCCGGCCGCTCCCGCTATCACCCGAGCAGTACAACAACACACCGGCTCTGCCGGCGATGCATGTTCCAGTGAGCGGGATAGCCCGCAGGCCGTCCGGGACGCGCCCTTCAGTGTCTCGGCCCGCACTACGCAAGGCGGTCCCGGCCGGGGGGCACGGCAGGCAGCCCAACGCCGACTTCGATCCGCCGGTGTGCGGTGGCGTCGATCAGACGCCGACCCTCCTGTCAGTCCCCACCAGTAGCGTGGGGCGGGTGAGTAAGAACCGGGGCAACTCGACCAAAGCTGCAGCAACCTTCATCAAGCAGTTCATGCAGGATGCCAGCGATCCTGACGGCGCCTTCAACGACAGCGCGAACCGCCCGAAGGAAGACCATAAGGGCGCCGAGCGCGAGTACGCGCTGATGCGACTCGTCGCGAAGTACGTGCGGGACAACGTAGAAATCTATCAGCGCGCGGGAATCCAAGATGCGGCCAATGCCGACACACGCGAAGGATGGTTCCCTGGCCGCACAAAGGCAGTGAGGTTCTCATGTGCAACAAGGCCGCCCGACCGCATCACCCGCTGGTCGCCCTACACAATCACCTCGCCTACCTCATGCGCCTGTGGTGGGTTCCGGGCACGTCATTCCATTTGGAGTCCTGCACCGGACACCACAACCTGTGCGAGGGCGAAGAGATCTTTCCACCTTCTGTCGCGGGATATCCCGGCACCTGCACGCACGCGTGCCGGGAGTGCCTGGTCCTCGGCCCGTGCGGAAGGACCACGGGCCCGGCTGAGTGAACTCCAGTCCAGTGCCCCTGATCCCTTCTCGATGGTGCCCACCGAATACGGCCGCCCCGGTCATTTGGCGCGCGGCCGACTGGGCTCTGCGGGCCCTCGGACGCCCCTGAACCGCAGCCTCGCCCCCGCCCGTCCTACGACGCCGCCCCTCCGCGGCCGCCGGACATCGCCCAGTGCCTCCCACAACGGCCATCGCTCATCGGCCCGCCGCGGGATCGCATGCCGCTCCACTGACCGGATGCCGTGCGTCCACCCCATGCCACAGCAGGCTTGTTGAACCGATTGTTGGAGACGACCACCGCGACCTGGGCCCGTGGGCCGGCTCGGCGGTGCCGTTGACCTGCTGCAGCACGTCGACGCCCGTTGCCTTCCCCCGCCCATCCGTCGCATCGAAGCTTGCACTGGGCCAGGCTTCCCCGTGACCAGGAGCCCATCTGTAGCCGATCGGCACCGGAACCCGTCGGCGGGCACCAGCTGGAGCCAGTCGACGTGACACCTACCGGCTGTGACTTCGGCGGTGCGGTAGCTCGGCAGGCAGCCAGACGAGTTTGACACTCAGCTTCCGCAGCGCTCAGTCACTCTCCAGCGACTCCATCTGGGCCTCTCCCTCGGTATTCGGGCGACGAACGGCAACCAACCCCTCACCTGACTGACAGTCAGGAAAGTCAGCAAAAGGACACCATCGATCCGATTGAACCCTGACACACACGCCTGAACACGAGACTCGACGCGCCTCCTCTCCAGGACAGCAAACCCTCGATCCCAACCACAGGACAGGACACCTATCGAGGGGCCTGGCAAGGCGCCCATCAATGGGAGAACAACCAACCCGACCATAGGTTTCCCCAGGTCAACGCACTCGTCCGCGCGGCTTCAGCGGGGTGGTGGGCAGTGACGGGGCGGACAGGCGGGCACCGTCGTAGCCCTGCACCTCGCCGAACCGCGAGCCCTCCTCCCAGTCGTTTCGCGCCTGTACGATCTCCTCACCGGATCGGGCGATGAAGTTCCAGAACATCACGAGCTCCTCCTCGAACGGCTCGCCGCCCAGGAGCATCAGCCCGGCGTCGGATACGGCGCGCAGGGGCAGTTCGGTGCGGCCGCAGCCGAGGTAGAGCATCGAGCCGGGCAGCACGGGTACGCCGTCGACCTCTGCCTCGCCCGACATGGACAGCACCGCGTACTCGAAGTCGGGGTCCAGGGGCAGGCGGGCCTCGGCGCCGCCCGTCAGGGACACGTCGGCGCCGACGATGGGGGTGTACGCGGTGCCGGGCGAGGCCGCTCCGTCCAGTTCCCCCAGGATGACGGTGGCGGTCAGGCCGGGGGCGGTGACCACGGGCAGGTCCGTGTGGTGCTGGAAGTGCGGCTCGACGTGACGGTGCGCGTCCGGGAGGGCCACCCACAGCTGCGCTCCGTGCAGGAGCCTGGCGTGTTCCTTCGGGCTCTCCTCGGAGTGGCTGATGGCGCGGCCCGAGGTCATCAGGCCCAGCTCGCGGGGGCGTACCGTCTGCAGACTGCCGAGGCTGTCCCGGTGGAGCACCTCGCCGTCGTGGAGCCAGCTGACGGTCTGGAGGCCCATGTGCGGATGCGGCGGGACCTGCATGCCCGGCTCGTCGGCGATGTCGTCCGGCCCGTAGTGGTCCACGAAGGCCCACGCGCCCACCATGCGCCGGCCGAGGTTGGGCAGCAGGCGGCGGACCTCGGTACCCTCTCCCAGCTGGACGCGGCGGGGGGCCAGAAGCTCACGGACGGGCTCGGCGACGACGAAGCCGCGTCCTCCGCAGACGGAGGGCGTGGCCTGGCGATCGAGATTGCTCATGGCGCTCAACCTATTCCCGTAGGGGCGTGGATCACCCGGTCCCACGCCAGAATTTTAGTGGAATGTTCAACCATTGTCCGGTGTTGTCATGGCTGAACGTACGGCGGGGCGGTCCGGGGACGGCCCGCACCACACGAAGGAGGACACGTGAGCGAGACCGAGACCTACTACGAGTTCGGCACCGCCGCCGACCGGTGGGACCGGGCGCAGTTGTTCTTCGAGGCCAAGGAGTACCTGACGGCGGCGCGGATCCTGGGCGGACTCGTCGAGGAGGTGCCGGAGCAGGTCGCGCCGCGGCTGCTGCTGGCCCGCTCGTACTACCACTCCGCCCGGCTGGGCAAGGCGGAGGAGGAGCTGCGGCGGGTGCTGGAGCTCGACCCGGTCGAGTCGTACGCGCGCCTCATGCTGGGCCGGACGCTGGAGCGCCAGGGGCGGGGCGCCGACGCCGCGCCGCACCTGCGGATGGCCGCCGCCCTCACCGGTGACTTCGGCACTCAAGCCGCCCACTCCTGAGCCGCCGCGCCGCACCACCGGCCGGGCCCGCATCCTTCGGTGC
>NZ_JBHXJG010000059.1:0-32439 GCF_042723425.1 Streptomyces sp. NPDC058375
CACGGCACGCCGATGCCGTTCGACAACTACTTCGACGGCACGGTCCCCGACTTCCTCTGGTTCGAGCGGCTCCTGGAGGACCAGGGCTCCGGGCTCAACAAGCCCGCCGCCGTGATCGTGGAGACCGTCCAGGGCGAGGGCGGCATCAACGTCGCCCGCCCCGAGTGGCTGCGCGCGCTCAAGGAGCTGTGCGAGCGCCAGGACATGCTGCTGATCGTCGACGACATCCAGATGGGCTGCGGCCGTACCGGCGGCTTCTTCTCCTTCGAGGAGGCCGGCATCGTCCCGGACATCGTCACGCTGTCGAAGTCCATCAGCGGCTACGGCATGCCGATGTCGCTCTGCCTGTTCAAGCCGGAGCTGGACATCTGGGAGCCGGGCGAGCACAACGGCACCTTCCGCGGCAACAACCCGGCCTTCGTCACGGCCGCCGCCGCGCTGGACGCCTACTGGGCCGACGGCCAGATGGAGAAGCAGACCCTGGCCCGCGGCGAGCAGGTCGAGCAGACCCTGCTGGCCATCTGCGGCGAGGAGCCGACCGCGCAGTTCCGCGGCCGGGGCCTGGTGTGGGGCATGGAGTTCGAGGACCCGGCGCGCGCCGCCGCGGTCTGCGCCCGCGCCTTCGAGCTGGGGCTCCTGCTGGAGACCTCCGGCCCGCAGAGCGAGGTCGTCAAGCTGCTGCCGCCGCTGACCATCACCCCCGAAGAACTGGACGAGGGCCTGCGCACGCTGGCCCGCTGCGTCCGCGAAACGGCCTGACCCGGCACTGCCGGGGCAGGCGGAGAAGAAGAGGCCCCGGGCCGCGAGGCCCGGGGCCTGTACAGAGAAGAGAAGGGCAACCGCTCACCGTGATCGTCCGATCGTTCAGTGACATCGAGAACACCGACCGGCATGTGAAGGCCGCGTCCGGAACCTGGGAGAGCAAGCGCATCGTGCTCGCCAAGGAGAAGGTGGGCTTCTCGCTCCACGAGACCGTGCTGTACGCGGGCACGGAGACCTCCATGTGGTACGCGAACCACATCGAGGCGGTGCTGTGCACCGAGGGCGAGGCCGAGCTCACCAACGACGAGACCGGCGAGAAGCACTGGATCACGCCCGGCACGATGTATCTGCTGAACGGGCATGAGAAGCACACCGTGCGGCCCAAGACCGACTTCCGCTGCGTGTGCGTCTTCAACCCCCCCGTCACCGGACGGGAGGACCATGACGAGAACGGTGTCTACCCACTGCTGACCGAGGAGGGCTGAACCATGACCACCGAAGTACGCGCCGATCTGTACCCCTCGCGCGGCGCCGCCGAGATGACCACTCCCCGCCAGGACCCGGTCATCTGGTCCGCGCCGGGCGCACCGGGTCCGATCGCCGCCAAGGACCTCCAGGGCTACGAGCACGACGGCTTCCTCACCGTCGACCAGCTCATCACCCCGGACGAGGTCGCCGTCTACGAGGCGGAGCTGAACCGGCTGATCTCCGACCCGGCGATCCGCGCCGACGAGCGCTCGATCGTCGAGAAGCAGTCGCAGAACGTACGGTCCGTCTTCGAGGTCCACAAGATCAGCGAGGTCTTCGCCGGTCTGGTCCGCGACGAGCGAGTGGTGGGCCGGGCCCGCCAGATCCTCGGCTCGGACGTGTACGTCCACCAGTCCCGGATCAACGTGAAGCCGGGCTTCGGGGCCACGGGCTTCTACTGGCACTCGGACTTCGAGACCTGGCACGCGGAGGACGGTCTGCCGAACATGCGGACGGTGTCCGTGTCGATCGCGCTGACGGAGAACTTCGACACCAACGGCGGGCTGATGATCATGCCCGGTTCGCACAAGTCGTTCCTCGGCTGTGCGGGCGAGACGCCGAAGGACAACTACAAGAAGTCGCTCCAGATGCAGGACGCCGGCACCCCGTCCGACGAAGCGCTGACGAAGATGGCCGACCGCCACGGCATCAGGCTCTTCACGGGCAAGGCCGGTTCGGCGACCTGGTTCGACTGCAACGCCATGCACGGTTCGGGCGACAACATCACCCCGTACGCGCGCAGCAACGTCTTCATCGTCTTCAACAGCGTGGAGAACGAGGCGCAGGAGCCCTTCGCGGCTCCGATCCGCCGCCCCGAGTTCATCGGCGCGCGGGACTTCACCCCGGTGAAGTAGCGGGAGAAGCAGACGCATTGGGCCCGGGACGGTACGCCGTCCCGGGCCCCTCGCGTAACTCGTTGGACCGGGGCCGGGCCGACGGGGAGGGTGGCACCCATGACTTCCCACGTACGTCACATCACGATCGACTGCGCCGACGCCTACGGACTCGGCACCTTCTGGGCCCAGGTGCTCGGTGCGCCGCTCTCCGACGAGGACTCCCCCGGTGATCCGGAGGCGCTGGTCGAGGCGCCCGGCGCGGCGATCCTCTTCGTCCAGGTGGACGAGGAGAAGCAGACCAAGAACCGCGTCCATCTGGACGTCCAGCCGCAGGACCGCTCCCGCGACGAGGAGGTCGAGCGGCTGCTCGCGCTCGGGGCGACCCTGGTGGGCGATCACCGCAAGCCGAACGGGCGCGGGTGGGCGACGCTCGCCGACCCCGAGGGCAACGAGTTCTGTGTGGAGTGCGGCGCGGCCGAACGGGCGGCGCTGACCGGCACCCGGCTGCCGGTGACCGCCGACGACGTGACCAGTGCCGTGCGGCTCGCGGTGGATGTGCTGGCCGGGGCCCCGGCGGACCGCTGGGACACGCCGGCGGGGAGCCTGACGTGGACCTGCTGGGAGACGGTGGAGCACCTCAGCGACGATCTGTTCGCGTACGCCGCGCAGTTGGGGCCTCGTACGCCTCCGCTGGACCACGAGGTGCCGTATCGATGGGCGCCGGACCGGGAGGGCGGCCCGCACAACGCGATCTTCGCCGATCGTGCGGCGGGCACCGCCGGGCTGCTGGCCACGCTGGAGGCGAGCGGGGCGCTGCTGGCCTCGATGGCGCGGACGACGCCGCCCGAGGTGCGCTCGTACCACGGGTTCGGGATCTCCGACCCGGAGGGCTTCGCCGCGATGGGCGTGGTGGAGACCCTGGTCCACACCCATGACCTGGCCGAGGGCCTGGGCCTGAAGTGGGCGCCGCCGGCCGCGCTCTGCGGCCGGGTGCTGGCGCGGCTCTTCCCGGACGCCCCGGCGGGCGGCGACCGGTGGACCGTCCTGCTGTGGGCCACCGGTCGCGCCGAGCTGCCGGACCACCCGCGCCGCACGTCGTGGCGGTGGGACGGGCGGCCTCCCGCGGATCAGACGGCGTCGAGCGCGGGGTAGTCGGTGTAGCCCTCGGCGTCGCCGCCGAAGAAGGTCGACGGGTCGGGGGTGTTGAACGGGCCGCCCGCCTTCAGCCGGGCGGGCAGGTCGGGGTTGGCGAGGAAGAGCGCCCCGTAGGAGATCAGGTCGGCGATGCCGTCGTCGATCACCGTGTGGTCGCCGGGCCCGGTGGGGCCCTCGGAGTGCACGTTGATGACGAGGGCCCCGGAGAAGGCCTTGCGCAGGGCGAGGGTCAGCTCGCGGATCGGGCCGGCCTCCAGGACGTGCAGGTAGGCGAGGCCGAGCGGCTCGATCTGCTGGACCAGCGCGGTGTACGTGGCCTCCGGCGCGGGCTCGTCGATGTCGTTGTACGGGTTGCCGGGCGAGATGCGCAGGGCGGTGCGCTCCGGGCTGATCTCGGCGGCGACAGCCTTGACGACCTCGACCGCGAACCGGGTGCGGGCCTCGTCGGAGCCGCCCCACGCGTCGGTGCGCCGGTTGGTGTTGGGGGCGAGGAACTGGTGGATGAGGTAGCCGTTGGCGCCG
This sequence comes from Streptomyces sp. NPDC058375, assembly GCF_042723425.1. Classification (NCBI taxonomy): domain Bacteria; kingdom Bacillati; phylum Actinomycetota; class Actinomycetes; order Kitasatosporales; family Streptomycetaceae; genus Streptomyces; species Streptomyces sp. NPDC058375. Next base: position 3,804 of record NZ_JBHXJG010000059.1, read on the forward strand.
TGCAGCTCGACCCCGTCGAAACCGGCCTCCACGGCGTTGCGGGAGGCGGTGACGAAATCGGCGACGGTCGCGCGGACCTCGGCGTCGGTCAGCTCGTGCGGCTCGACGAAGTCCTTCGGTCCGGCGTGGGTGTAGACCTGCCCCTCGGCCCGGACCGGGGAGGCGCTGACGGGAACGAGGCCGTCGGGGAGCAGAACCGGGTGGCCGATGCGGCCCGCGTGCATGATCTGGGCGAAGATCCGGCCGCCTGCGGCGTGCACCGCGTCGGTGACCGTACGCCAGGAGGCGACCTGCTCGGCGCTGTGCAGGCCGGGCGTGGAGGGGTAGCCCTGTCCCACGACGGACGGCTGGATGCCCTCGGTGATCACGAGGCCGGCCGAGGCGCGCTGGGCGTAGTACGTGGCGGTGAGCTCGGTGGCGGTGCCGCCCTCGCCGGCCCGGCTGCGGGTCATCGGGGCCAGGGCGATGCGGTTGGCCAGCGGGGTGCCGGAGAGGTCGATCGGGTCGAACGCGGTGGTCATGGAGGCTCCCAAGATAAGTATGTGGTCGGCCAAGCATCGGCGTCGACGGCAACTGTAACCCATTGATTGGCCGACCAAGGTAAAGTCGTGGGAAACCGCCGGGCATGGAGCGGACGTGGAGCTGGACGCGGAGTCGGCCATGGAGTCGGGCATCATCGGAAGCCGCCGAAGCCACTGCCGAAAGCCGCCGCTCGCAGCCCCGAGGACCTCAGGAGCCCACCATGACCACCGGCCACGCCACCCCCGCGGAAGAGGCCTGTACCGACGCGCTGCCCATGGCGGCGCTCAGCGGGCCCGTCAGCCACGCCGTCTCCCGGGTGGCCCGGCTGCACCGGATCGCGGCGGGCAAGGCGCTCAGGGGGGTGGACCTCTACCCGGGGCAGGAGCTGCTGATGATGCACCTGTGGGACCGGGGGGCGGTCCGGCAGACCGAGCTGATCAGGGCCCTGGACCTGGACCCGTCCACGGTCACGAAGATGCTCCAGCGACTGGAGCAGACCGGGCATGTGCGCCGCCGCCCCGACCCGGCCGACCGGCGGGCCGTGCTGGTCGAGGCGACGGACGAGAGCTGCGCGCTGCACACCGCGGTCGAGGCCGCCTGGGGCAGCCTGGAGGAGCACACGCTCGCGGGGCTGGAGCCGGCCGAGCGCGCGGAGCTGGTCCGGCTGCTGGCGAAGATCGAGGAGAACCTCTGCCGGGAGACCGAGGACTGCCCCGACCGGCGCTGAGCCGCACCCTGGTCGATACCCGTATCGATCAGGCCAGGAACTTCAGCACCCGGTCCACATCGTCCTCGGTGTTGTAGAGGTGGCAGGAGATCCGCAGATTCCCGGCCGGGGCGGAGACGGCGATACCGGCCTCCGCCAGGCCGGGCTGACGGCCGTCCAGCCCCGGCACGGCGACGATCGCCGACTCCCCGGGGACGGCCTCGTGTTCCAGCTCGGCGAGCCCCGCCCGCAGCCGGGCAGCGAGCCCGGTGGCGTGTGCGTACAGGGCGTCGGCGCCGACCTCCGCGAGCAGGTCCAGGGAGTGCTCGGCCCCGTGGTACGCGAGGAAGGCGGGCGGCTCGTCGAAGCCGCGTGCGGTCGGGGCGAGGCGCTCCAACGGGCCGTAATTGCTCGCCCAGGGGGCGCCGGCGGAGACCCAGCCGGCGAAGAGGGGCGGCAGGGTGTCCTGCGCCTCCTCGGTGACGGTCAGGAACGACGTACCGCGCGGGCAGAGCAGGAACTTGAAACCGCCGGTGACGGTGTAGTCGTACGCCCCGGCGTCCAGCGGGAACCAGCCCGCCGCCTGGGTGGCGTCCAGCAGGGTCCGGGCCCCGTGCGCCGCGGCGGCCGCGCGGACGGCGGCGAGATCGGCGACCCGGCCGTCGGCCGACTGCACGGCGGAAAAGGCGACCAGCGCGGTCGAGGGGCGCACGGCCTCGGCGAGGTCCGCGAGCGGCGCGTACCGCACGCACAGATCGCCGCGGAGCGCGAACGGGCTGACCACGGAGGAGAACTCGCCCTCGGGGCAGAGGACTTCGGCGCCGGGCGGCAGCGAGGCGGCGACCAGGCCGACGTGGACGGTGACGGAGCTGCCGGTGGCGACCCGGTCCGGGTGGACGCCGACGAGCCGGGCGAACCCGGCCCGGGCGGCCTCCACCGCCTCGAAGCTGCCCGCCCCCACCCGGCGCCCGGCGGCGTTCTCGTCGGCCAGAGCCTTGACGGCGGCGATCGTCCGGCGGGGCAGCAGGCCCCAGCTGGAGGTGTTGAGGTAGATGACCTCGGGCGCGAATTCGACGGCTGCGGCTTGGATGGGCGCGAGGATCGTCATGCGTCCACCCTGGAGCGCCCCTAACTCCAAGTCAACGACGAAGAGTTACGGGGCGCACCAAAGGGATTCTTATGGACGGAGGTCAGCCCCGCGAAACCTCGCAGGCCCCGTCCGTGTCGCAGGCCGCGGCGTCCCCCAGGTGATTCCCGCTCCGCGACCCGCTGGCGTCCGGAGCGGAAATCGGGAAAGCTCGCGCGCATGGTCTCAGTGGTGCAGAACGTGGCGATCGACTGTGTGAACGCGTATGAGCTGGCGCGGTTCTGGAGCCGGGTGACCGGCCGTCCGCTGCATCCGGAGGACGGACCGGGCATGCCGGAGACGCAGGTGATGATGGCGGAGGGCCCGATGCTCTATTTCCATCAGGTGCCCGAGGCCAAGAAGGGCAAGAACCGGCTCCATCTGTGTCTGCGCCCTCAGACCTCGCGCGAGGAGGAGGTGGAGCGGCTGCTGGCCCTCGGCGCCACCCTCGTCGCCGATCTCCGGAACCCGGACGGCTCCGGCTGGGCGGTGCTCGCCGACCCCGAGGGCAATGAGTTCTGCGTTCTGCGCAGCGCGTCCGACCGGGCCGCGACGGCTTCCTGACGCCCGGCGCGCGCCCCTGAAGCCCTGGTGTGCGCCTCAGCCCCTCCCTGTCGCCTCACCGCCCGTCGCGCAGGTTCTCCACTCCCCCGGGAAGGAACGCGATCCGGTCGAAGACCGTGCCGCAGCCCTCGCCGGTGGGTGACTGGACGAGGAAGCCGATACGGGCGGCCGCCCGCTCCTCCTCCGTGCCGAGGGTGAAGACGCGGACGAAGGTCCAGGTCTCGCCGTCGGCGGAGGCGTGGAAGGCGTAGGCGTTGCCGGTGCGGCTCAGGCGGAGCCAGCAGACGCCCTCCTCCACCACGAAGGCGTTGGCGTCGTCGGAGTGGCCGCGGGTGACGACGGTGCAGACGGTCGGGAGGTCCGCGGAGTGCTCCAGGCAGAGCTTGGCCCACTCCTGGTCCCCGACGTGGAGGTACAGCGCGCCCGCGTCACCGGCCGAGGCCAGGCCGGGGCGTACCCGGGCCAGCAGCCGGAAGTCGCCCTCCCCCACCGCGCCGAGCAGGCGCGGGGCGTCGGAGGCCGGGGCGAGGGAGTCGCCGGACGGGGGGACGAAGAGGTCCTGGCCGGGGCCGGCCCGGCCGGTCAGTATGCCGTCGGAGTAGGTCCAGCGGCCGTCGGGGCCCGCCGCGTCCAGGGCGAAGGGGAGGGTGCCCAGGTGCAGGGGCAGGCTCATGCGCGGCGTCCGATCAGGTTCAGGGTCATGCCCGGCGCCCGTCCACCCGGCGGGGCAGGCCCAGCGGGTTGTCCTCGCGCAGTTCGGGCGGGAGGAGCGCGTCGGGGGTGTTCTGGTACGTGACCGGGCGCAGCCAGCGTTCGATCGCGGTGGCCCCGACGGAGGTGGAGGTGGAGGTGGTGGCGGGGTAGGGGCCGCCGTGGTGCTGGGCGGGGGCGACCGCGACGCCGGTCGGCCAGCCGTTGACCAGGATGCGGCCGGCGAGTGGGGTGAGGGCGGCGAGGAGGCGGGCCGCGTCGGGGTCGGGGTCCTCGGTGGCGGTCTGGAGGGTCGCGGTGAGGTTCCCGGGCAGGCGGGCCAGGACGGCGGCGGTCTCGTCGACGGAGGTGTACCGGGCGATCACGGTGACCGGGCCGAAGCACTCCTCCAGCAGCGCGTCGTGCGGGCCCTTCGCGGTCAGCCGGGCGGCCGGCACGGTGAGGAATCCGGCGGAGACGGTGTGCTCGCCGGCCGCGCCGGGGGTGACGGGGGCGTCGACGTCGGGCAGCGCGGCCCGCTCCCGTACGCCCGCGACGAAGGCGTCCCGCATGCGGTGGTCCAGCAGGACGCCGGAACCGGTGGAGCTGACCGTCTCGGTGAGGGTCTTGAGGAGTTGGTCGCCCGCCGCCCCCTCGGGGACCAGGACGAAGCCGGGCTTGGTGCAGAACTGGCCGACGCCGAGCGTCATCGAGCCGCCGAGACCGGTGCCGATCTCCCCGGCGCGCTCGGCGGCGGCCGCCCCGGTGACGACGACCGGGTTGAGCGAGCCGAGTTCGCCGTGGAAGGGGATCGGGGTGGGGCGGGCGGCCGCCGCGTCGAACAGGGCGCGGCCGCCGCGTACCGAGCCGGTGAAGCCCGCCGCGCTCACCAGCGGGTGGCGGATCAGCTCGACGCCCGCGTCGAAGCCGTGGACCACGGTCAGCACGTCCTCGGGCAGCCCGGTGCGGGCGGCGGCGCGGCGGAGGACGGAGGCGCAGAGTTCGGAGGTGGCCGGGTGGTCGGGGTGCGCCTTGACGACGACCGGGCAGCCGGCCGCGAGCGCGCTGGCCGTGTCGCCGCCGGGGACGGAGAAGGCGAGCGGGAAGTTGCTCGCGGCGTAGACCGCGACGATCCCGAGCGGGATCTTGTAGCGGCGCAGGTCGGGCCAGGGCGGGGTGCGGGAGCCGTCCTCGTGGTCGATGTGGACGTCGAGATAGGCCCCCTCGTCGACGACCTCCGCGAAGGACCTCAACTGGGCTGCGGTGCGGGCGAGTTCGCCGGTAAGCCGGGCCGGGCCGAGGGCGGTCTCCGCGTCGGCCGCCTCGATGATGTGCTCGCCGGACACCTCCAGCAGCTCCGCCGCCGTACGCAGGAACGCGGCGCGCGCCGCCCGGTCGGCGAGGGCGTCGCGGACGGCGTGGGCGGCCCGGACCACGCGGTCGACCTCCTCGGCGGTAGCCTCCACGGCAACCTGCTCGCGCGGGTTCCCCGTTCGGGGGTCGACACTCCAGACTGGTGCTGCGCTCACGGTGCTTCCCTTCCGCCGTGCGACCGTCCTGCGACCGGATTTTTGACCGGCTCCCGGCCGATGTGCGGCCGACTGTGGCCGCACATCGACAAGTGTTCGTTATTCTGAACAGAGTTCCTGATCGTGAATGCCCTGGGACTCTATTTCCGGGCGTTCCGTGTTGGCAATCGTGTGGCGACTTTTCGGACGGCGACGCGGACGAGAAGTCGATGAGCTGGAAGAAGAAGGGGGCGTGGGCGATGTCGGTCGCCGAGTCCGGTGGGGCACAGGTCAAGTCCGCGGTACGGACGGTGGAGCTCCTCGAATACTTCGCGGGGCGGCCCGGCATGCACTCGCTGGCCGCCGTCCAGGAAGCGGTCGGCTATCCCAAGTCCAGCCTCTACATGCTGCTGCGCACCCTGGTGGAGCTGGGCTGGGTGGAGACGGACGCGACGGGCACCCGGTACGGGATCGGCGTCCGCGCCCTGCTGGTCGGCACGTCGTACATCGACGGCGACGAGGTCGTGGCCGCCGCCCGCCCGACGCTGGACCGGCTGTCCGACGACACCACGGAGACCATCCACCTGGCCCGCCTGGACGGGACGAACGTGGTCTACCTCGCGACCCGGCAGTCCCAGCACTATCTGCGCCCCTTCACCCGGGTCGGCCGCCGCCTGCCCGCGCACTCCACCTCGCTCGGCAAGGCGCTGCTGGCCACCCACAGCGACGAACAGGTCCGCAAGATGCTGCCCGAGACGCTGCCCGCGCTGACCGAGCACACCATCACGGACCGCGAGAAGCTCATCGATGAGCTGCGGCTGGTCCGGGAGCAGGGCTACGCGGTGGACCGCGAGGAGAACACCCTCGGCCTGCGCTGCTTCGGTGTGGCAATCCCCTACCGGACGCCCGCGCGTGACGCCATCAGCTGCTCGGTGCCGGTCGCCCGGCTCACAGCCGGCCACGAACAGATGGTGAAGGACGCCCTGTTCGACGCCCGGGACCGGCTCACGCTCGCCACGCGCAGGCTCTGAGGGCCGGGTGCGGGTGACGCTCCGCCCGTAGGGGCTCACCGCACGGCCTTCCTCGCACGGTCTTCCTCGCACGGTCTTCCTCGCACGGTCTTCCTCGTACGGTCTTCCTCGCACGGCCTTCCTCGTACGGCCTCCGCCGCCCAGGGTCTCCCCGCCCGCGGTCTCCCCCGCCCGGCGGAGACGGATCGTCGCCGGGCAGGACGCGCGGGCGGCGGCCCGCGCGGAAGCCTGGTGCCATGACAGCGAACCGGAGCACCGGCACGAGCGCACCGCCCGAGGCACCCCCGTACGGCACCGCACCGCCCGAGACACCCCCGTACCGCATCGGCCGCGCGCGGTCCGTGCTGCGGGTGGTCGCCATGGTGTCCTGCCTGCCCTACGTCGGCCTCAAGACGGCCTGGATGGCGGGCAGCCGGCTCGGGATCCCGGACGGCAGTCCGCTGCTGGACGGCGGCACGATGCTGGCCGTCGCCAACGGGGTGACCGTGCTGATGGACGGCGCGGTCGTCGTCCTCGCGCTGTTGCTCACCCGGCCCTGGGGGCTGCGGGTACCGGCCTGGCTGCTGGTGCTGCCTATGTGGGTGGCGAGCGGTCTGCTGCTGCCGATCATGACGGCTTTCCCGGCCCAGCTGATCGTACGGCTCCTCGGCGGTGGCGGCGGGCGGCCGGTCGGCGAGGGGAGTTCCGAGGCGTTCCTCGAACCGTGGGTCTTCGGTGTCGTCTACGGCGGCTTCATCGTCCAGGGCCTCGCCCTCGGCACCCTCTTCGCGCTGTACGCCAGGGAGCGTTGGGGCGCTCTGTGGCAGGGGCGGCTGCGGGATCTGCCGGAGACTCCGACCGCGCCCGCCCTGCGCGCGACCGCCGTCGCCGCCGCGACGGCGGCCCTGGCCCCCGGCGTGACCCACCTGCTGTGGGCGACCGGTTCGACCGCCGGACTCGAAGCGGGCCGGGCGGCGGACCGTACCAGCGACTTCTACGTCCTCGAAGCCGTCAGCCTGCTCTTCGTCCTGGCCACCGCCGTCGCGGTGCTGCTGCTCGCCTTCCGGCGCACCGGCCGTCTCTCCCTGCGTCTGCCGCTCGTCCTGGCCTGGGCCGGTTCGGCGCAAATGGCCTGTTGGGGAGGGTGGTTGAGCATCGCCGCGCTGATGGAGGCGGGCGAAGCGGCGGACCGGCCGACGGCGGCCACGATGGTGATCTACGCTGTCCAGATGCTGGCCGGGACGCTCGTCGTGACGCTGGGCGCGTACTTCTTCGCGGAGCGCGCGGCGGCCCGGTCCGTCCCCGCACGCAACGCGCCCCACGAGAGCCGGGTGTCATGAAGCCGGTCGCCGCACTGTTCGGACGGCGGGCGCGGCTGCGCTGGCTGCATCTGATCATCGGCGGCGCGCTGCTGATGCCGTACTTCCTGGTCGCCACGGTCCTGGTCGGGATGGCGGGCGGCGGGGAACAGCTCTTCTCCTCCCTGTCCGCCCAGCTCGTCGCGTTCGCGCTCGCCCTGCCGATGGCGGCGGCGACCGGTTTCTTCGCGCTCGTACGGCCGCTGTGCGTGGCCGCCGCCCGCGCCCTGTGCGGGGTTCCGCCCGCCCTGCTGGCCGACGGTCCCGCCCGGACCCGGCAGGCCCGGACGCGTACCGCCGGCTGGTTCACGCTGCATCTGGCGTTCGGCGGGATCGTCAGCGGGGCCACGCTGGCGCTGCCGCCGTTCGCGGTGGCGGTGGTCTGCCTGCCGTTCTTCGCGGGGCTGCGCGACACCTGGCTGCTCGACGGCTCCCCCGTGCTGCGGGAGCCGTGGGTCCTGGCCCTCGCGCCGTTCGCCGGGCTCGCGATGCTGGTGGCACTGGCGCTGGCCGCCGCCGTGGCCGGGGAGGTGCTGGCCCGGCGGGCCCCGGTGCTGCTGGGGCCGACGCCGGAGGACCGGCTGGCCGCCGCCGAGCGCCGCGCGGCGGATCTGGCGGTGCGCAACCGGCTCGCCCGGGAGCTGCACGACTCGGTGGGGCACGCGCTGAGTGCCGTGACCCTTCAGGCGGGGGCGGCGCGCCGGGTCCTGGACCGGGATCCGGAGTTCGTCCGCGAGGCGCTGACCGCCATCGAAAAGACGACGCGGCGGACGGTCGGCGAGCTGGACTCGGTGCTGGGACTGCTGCGGCAGGACGGGGAGCCGGACGACGAGGGCATGGCGTACGGGCCGGGTCTTGACGCGCTCGGCGGGCTGCTGGCGCACTGCGGGGTGCCGGTGGCGTACGAACGGGAGGGCGATCCGGAGGGCCCGGGGGTGGTGCAGCCGGTGGTCTCGCGGGAGGCGTACCGGATCGTCCAGGAGGGGCTGAGCAACGCCCTGCGGCACGGCGGGGACGCGTCCCCGGTGCGGCTGCTGGTCGCGGTACGGGAGAGGGAGCTGGAGATCGTGATGGAGAATACGCTGGGCGAACGGCCGGCCGTGGCCCGGCCCGGGGGCGGCCGCGGGCTGCGCGGCATCGCGGAGCGGGCGGTCCTGCTGGGCGGCCGGGCCGAGGCACGACCGGTGGACGGCGTCTGGCGGCTGACCGCCCGGCTCCCGCTGACGGTCCCGGGGACGGACGGCGTGCAGGAGGGGCGGCGATGAGCGGGGCTCCGGTGCGGGTGGTGCTCGCGGACGACGAGCGGATGGTGCGTACGGCGCTGCGCGTGATCCTGGACGCCGAGGAGGGCATCGAGGTCGTCGGGGAGGCCGCCACCGGCGCGGAGGCCGTCTCCGTGGTGCGGGAGCTGCGGCCCGACGTGGTGCTGATGGACGTACGGATGCCGGAGATCGACGGCATCCGGGCCACGGAGCAGATCCTCGCCACGCTGTCCGACCCGCCGAGGATCGTCGTGGTCACGACGTTCGAGAACGACGCGTACGTGTACGACGCCCTGCACGCCGGGGCGGCCGGGTTCCTGCTGAAGCGGGCGGCGGCCGAGGAGCTGGTGCAGGCGGTGCGCCTGGTGGCGTGCGGCGACTCGCTCCTCTACCCGGCGGCGGTGCGCACGCTGGCCGCCGAGCACACCGCGCGGCGGCCGGCCGCCGGAGCCCGGGCGTGGGTGGCGCGGCTGACAGGGCGGGAGGCGGACGTGCTGCGGCTGATGGCGGCGGGGCTGACCAACGCGGAGATCGCGGACCGGCTCGCGGTCGGCCCGGCGACGGCGAAGACGCATGTGGCGGCGGTCCTCGCGAAGACCGGCGCCCGGGACCGTACCCAGGCGGTCATCGCGGCGTACGAGTCCGGTTTCATCACCCCGGGCTGAGCGGCCGGTCCCCGTTCGCCGGGTGAGAGGACAGCTCGCGCGCCGGGTGAGAAATCGGTGAGAAGCGGCACGACCGGGAACGCCCGGAGCGGCCCCGCTCGTCCCTCCAGCGGGATGAACAAGACAATCAGGCGCGCTTCGGTCTTCTGCCTGCTCATGGTGCTCGCCCTGCTGGTGCGGGCGACGTGGGTGCAGGGCTACGAGGCCAAGGCGCTCGCAGACGACGAGCACAACCGGCGGAACACCATCGCGCAGTACGCGCAGCCGCTCGGGGACATCATCGTGGCCGGTTCGCCGGTCACCGGATCGAAGGGGACCAGTGGCGGCGACCTCCGGTACAAGCGCACGTACACCCAGGGCGAGCTGTACGCGGCCGTCACCGGCTACAGCTCGCAGGCGTACGGGGCGACCCAGCTCGAAGGCATCTACAGCGATGTCCTGGACGGCACGGACGACCGGCTGAAGAACCCGAAGGACCTGATCACCGGCGGGCAGGCCGCGCCGGGCAACGTCCTCACCACCATCGACCCGGACGTCCAGAAGGCGGCCTACGAGGCGCTCGGCGACGACAAGGGCGCGGCGGTGGCGATCGACCCGAAGACCGGCCGGATCCTCGGCATGGTCTCGACGCCCTCGTACGACCCCTCGAAGATCAGCGGGACGACGGACGGGGACGCCTGGCAGAAGCTGCTGGACGACAAGGACAAGCCGCTGGTCAACCGGGCGCTGCGGCAGCCGCTGGCGCCGGGCTCCACGTTCAAGCTGGTGGTGGCGGCGGCCGCGCTGGAGGACGGGCTCTACGGCTCGGTCGACGAGCGCACCGACAGCCCCGACCCGTACACCCTGCCCGGCACCAGCACCGTCCTGCGCAACGAGAACGCATCCGCCCCCTGCGAGAACGCGACCCTGCGCACCGCCCTCCAGTTCTCCTGCAACAACGTCTTCGCGAAGGCCGCCGCCGATCTCGGCCAGGACAAGGTCAAGGAGATGGCGGACGCGTTCGGGTTCGACACCAAGGAGCTGGACGTCCCGGTGCGGGCGGCCGAGAGCGTGTATCCGACGGGCATGGACAAGGCGCAGACGGCCCTGACGGGGATCGGCCAGTTCGAGGTCACCGCGACCCCGCTCCAGATGGCGATGGTCAGCTCGGCGCTGGCCAACGGCGGTGAGCTGGCCGCGCCGCACATGGTCTCCCAGGTGAGCGACGGGGGCGGTACGGCGCTGGAGGAGACCGACGGCGGCGACACGAAGCGCGTGGTGGAGGAGTCGACCGCCGAGCAGTTGCAGAGCGCGATGGAGACGGTCGTGGAGAAGGGCACCGGCACCAACGCCCGGATCCCCGGGGCCGAGGTCGGCGGGAAGACGGGCACCGCGCAGAACGGCGTGGACAACAGCAACACCCCGTACGCCTGGTTCACCTCGTACGCGAAGGACCGCGAGAGCGGCAAGGGGGTGGCGGTCGCGGTGATCGTCGAGGACTCCGGCTCGGCGCGCTCCGAGGTCAGCGGCAACGGGCTGGCCGCACCGATCGCGCAGAAGATGATGAAGGCGGCGCTGGAGCGGTGAGTTGGCTGCCCCCAGCACCTCCAACCCCCGGCATGCCGAAGTCCGTCCGGGAGCGGGCGACCGCCTCACACGCGTACCGGGCGCGGCAGCCCCGCACGGCCGGCATGTGGTGCTGCCCGAGGCGGACCACATGGTGCTGACCACGTCGGCGGCCGAACTCGCGGAGGAGATCCGCCGACTGCTGGTCTGAGCGGCGCGGCCCGGCCCTCATGCCGCCCTCATAGGGCATCCACCCGATGCCGCCGGAGGGCCTTACTCCCCAGACTCCCCTGCATGGGTGGCAGGGGAGGCAAGGGCGACATGGGCGGTTCGGCGGTCGTGCGGGTCCTGCGGGACCGGACGGCGGGACGCTGTCTGGCGGGGGTGGTCGTCTCCGGGTTCGGTACGTCGGCGATGTGGCTCACGGCGGGTATCTGGGTCAAGTCGCTGACCGGGTCGAACGGTCTGGCGGCCCTGACGGTGTGCGCGCTGTGGGCCCCGGTGCCGGCCGCGCCGGCGCTCGGCGCGCTCGCGGACCGGATGGACCGGAAGGCGCTGCTGGTCCGGGGCAATCTGGCGATGGCCTGCCTGCTGGTCCCGCTGGTGCTGGTGGATTCGGCAGGCACGGCCTGGATCGTCTTCGTGGTGCTGGTGCTCTACGGGGCGAGCGGGCTCCTGCTCGACGCGGCGGAGTCGGCGCTCGTCGCGGGGGCCGTGCCCGCCTCGCTGCTGGCGGACTTCAACGGGCTGCGGATGACGGCCAACGAGGGCATGAAGCTGGTCGCCCCGCTGGCGGGCGCGGGGCTGTACACCCGGTTCGGCGGCCCGGCCGTGGCGCTGTCGGCCGCGATGACGTGCGCCCTGGCCGCCCTGGTCTTCGCCCGGCTGCCGGTGCGGGCGGCTCCGCGGCCCCCGGTGGGCGGGCGGCGCGGCGAACTCGCCGCCGGGCTGCGGCGGATCCGCGCCTCGGCGGTGCTGCGCCCGCTGGTGACGGCGGGGGCGGCGACGATGCTGCCGGCGGGCGTGAACGGGGCCGTTACCTTCGCGTACGTCGACGATGTGCTCGGCCGGGCCCCGGCGTACGCGGGGGTGCTCTACGCGGTCCAGGGCGCCGGTTCGGTGGCGGTGGGGCTGCTGGCCGGGCCGCTGTTGCGCCGGCTGCCCGAGCGGGTGTTCGCGGCGGGCGGGACGGCGTTGTTCGCGCTGGGGGTCGGGGCGCGGACGGTGCCGCTGGACGCGGTGGCCCTGGCGGCGAGCGCGGCGATCGGGTTCGGGCTGCCGTGCGTGCTGATCGCGGCGATGACCGCGGTACAGCGGGAGACGCCGGACGCGGTGCTGGGGCGGACGGCGGCGACGGCGGGCTCGCTGATGACGGCGCCCAACGCGGTGGCCCTGGCGCTGGGGGCGGGGCTCGTCGCGGTGGTGGACGTGAGGGTGCTGACGGCGGGGGCCGGGGCGGCGGGGGTGCTGGCCGCGGCGGTGCTGGTGGCGGGGGCACGGCGACGGCGCGACGCCCCCGGGGCCCCGGCTCCCGCGCCCGCGCCGCCCTCGCCGTCGCCCTCGCCGCCCGCTCCGTGAGCGCTCGGCCTCGGCCCGGCGGAGACCCCGCCTCACCCCAGCCGTACGAGCGCGGGGCCCGACCACCCCAGCCACGCGAGTGCGGGCCTGTCTCACCCCAGCCGCGCGAGCACGAGGCCGGCCACCCCAGCAGCGCGAGCACGAGGCCGGCCACCCCAGCAGCGCGAGCACGAGGCCGGCCACCCCAGCAGCGCGAGCACGAGGCCGGCCACCCCAGCCGTGACAGTGCGGCCCCCTCACCCCAGCCGTGACAGTGCGGCCCCCTCACCCCAGCCGTGCAAGCCCCGCGGCGACCGCCTCCAGGTCCGGGCCCGAGGCGAGTCCCGCGTGGTACAGGCGCAGTTGGTCCGCGCCGAGCGAGGCGGCGTGGGCCGCGTCGCGCTCCAGGGTGCGGGGGCTTCCGCCCATCCCGGTGACGATCCCGAAGGTGGCGGCGCGCACCCCGCCCCGCCCCGCGAACGGGCCCAGGACCGCTTCCCGTACGGCTTCGGGTCCGGTGCACGGCAGCACCACGCCGTCCGCCACGGCGAGGACGTGGTCCGGCTCGACGCCGACGTTGGCCCCGGTGCGGTACGGGACGGGGTCGGCGTGCAGCAGCACCTGGAAGCCGGGCGGGGCCGCCGCCCGTACGGCTGCGACGGCCGTCTCCTGGAACGTACGGGCCACCCGGCCGCGCCATCGCAGGGCGGCGTCCGCGTGCTCCGGCCCGAGGAGCTTCGCGATGCCGTCGCGGCCGGACTCCGGGGAGCCGCCGCCGGACCAGGCCGGCTCCAGGGCCCGGCGGACGGCGGCGGCCAGCGCCTCCGGGTCGGCCTCCGCGTCCCCGTACCCCTCGCGGCACACGGCGCAGAAGCACAGCGACATCAGAAACTGCGCCGCGTCGCCGAGGCCGACGCCCGCGACCTTGTCGTGGGCGTGCAGATGGGCGAAGCCGTACCAGCCGCAGGACTCCAGCTCGGTGCCGTGCGCACCGGGCCGGGCGGCGGCCTCCGCCGCGAGATCCACGAGGTGGGCGCGCACGGCGGGGCGGGCGATGCAGGGGGCCCAGGGGTAGCGGTCACCGTAGGCGTTGACGACCGAGGTGTCCGGGTGTTCCGCGCCGAGCCGCGAGTTGTGCGCGAGGACCACCCAGGTGTGCACCTCCAGGCCTGCCGCGGCCAGCGCCCCGGCGGCCTCCCCGTACGGATCGTCGCCGGGCGTCCAGCTCTGGCGGTACGGGGCGAGGGCCCGCCCCGCCCAGCGGTCCGGGTCCGGCGGGTAGAGGACGGCGGCGTGCTCGGCGGTCACGACGCGGTGGGCGGGGTGGCGGGGGGTCAGGGCCCGGGTGGAGTGGTAGGCCGAGGCCAGGGTGACCTGCTGGACACCCAGGTCCGCGATCCGGGCGGCGGCGTCCGGATCGCCGACGACGTCCCACGGGTAGAGGAAGACGCCCGCCCTCACGCCGGGTCTCCCGCGGTGGCCCGCTCCTCCAGCAGGGCGCGGCCGCTCGCGATGATCTCGATGAGGTCCTTGACGTGGGCGGCGAGTGGTTCGGTGAGGGGGGTGCGTACCTCGCCGACGTCCAGGCCCTGGAGCCGGACCCCGGCCTTGACCAGGGAGACGGCGTACCCGCGGCCCTTGGCGCGCAGTTCGACGAGCGGCCGGTAGAAGTGGTCGAGCAACGCGTTGACCAGGGCGTCGTCGCCGGATTCCAGGGCCCGGTGGAAGGCGAGTGCGATGTCCGGGGCGAAGGCGAAGACGGCGGAGGAGTAGAGGGTGACGCCGATGCCCCGGTAGGCGAGGCCGGTCAGCTCGGCGGTGGGCAGCCCGTTGAAGTAGAGGAATTCGCCGTCGGGCAGGTGGGTGCGGACCGCGCTGACGACGCGCTGCATGAGGTCGAGGTCGCCGAGACCGTCCTTGAGCCCGATGATGCCGGGCGTGCGGGCGAGGGCCACGACGGTTTCCGGGGTGAAGACCGCGTTGTCGCGCTGGTAGACGATCGTCTCCAGGCCGGTGGCCGCCGCGAGCGCCGCGTAGTGGTTGAGCAGCCCTTCCTGGTCGGCGACGACGAGGTAAGGCGGCATGGCGAGGAGCCCGTCGGCTCCGGCCTCCTCGGCGGCTCGCGCGTACCGGACGGCGAGGGCCGTGCCGTAACCGGCCCCGGCGACGACCGGGATCCGCCCGGCGGTCTCCTCGACGGCGGCGGCGACCGCGAGGCGGAACTCCTCGGGGGTCAGCGCGTGGAACTCGCCCGTGCCGCAGCAGGCGAAGACCGCGGCGGCTCCGGCGTCGATCCCGGCCCGCACATGGGCGCGGAAGACGTCGACGTCGACGGCGCCGTCCGGCCCGAACGCGGTCACGGGGAAGAAGAGCGGCCCGGCGACTTCACGGAGCCGGGCGGCAAGGGGGGCTGAGGTCACGGGCGCTCCCTGAGCAGATTCAGGCGTGCACAACTCTGATCGATGTCTATATTTCTGAACACCGCAACGCTAAGCCAGCTTTTGGCGGCAGGTCAAGGCAGACGCAGCCTCTTGACGCCGCCGATCACCCGTCCCTAGCTTGTCCATGCATGTGAATGTCGGACAGCCTGTCGCACTGCGCCCGCGCTCGCCCCGAGGAGACCCCTCTATGACCGCTCCCCGTACCGTCCTGCTCACCGGCGCCGCAGGCGGCCTCGGCACCCTGATGCGGGGGCTGTTGCCCGCGTACGGATACGGCCTGCGGCTGTTCGACCTGGTCCCGGTGGAGGGCGCACCCGAGGCGATCACCGCCGACCTGAACGACCGGGAGGCGCTGCGCGAGGCCGTGCGCGGGGTGGACGCGGTGATCCACCTGGCGGGCATCTCGCTGGAGTCCACGTTCGACAAGATCCTCCGCGCCAACATCCAGGGCACGTACGCGCTCTACGAGGCGGCCCGCGAGGAGGGCGTCCGGCGTATCGTGTCCGCCTCCTCCAACCACGTCATCGGCCACACCCCGCGCCCGGCCGCCGGTGATCCGCTGATCCCGCTGGACACCCCGCGCCGCCCGGACACCTACTACGGGCTCTCGAAGTGCTTCGGCGAGGACCTGGCCCAGCTCTACTGGGACCAGCACGGAGTGGAGACGGTGTCGGTGCGGATCGGGTCCTGTTTCCCGGAGCCCACCTCGGTGCGGATGCTGTCGGTCTGGATGAGCCCCGCCGACGGCGCCCGCCTCTTCCACGCGGCCCTCACCGCCGAGGACGTCGGCCACACCGTCGTCTACGGCTCCTCCGCCAACACCCGCCTGTGGTGGGACCTGGGCCCGGCACGGGCGCTGGGCTACCGGCCGCTGGACGACTCGGAGCCGTACGCGGCGAAGCTCGTGGCCGACCAGGGCGAGCTGGACCCGGGCAATCCGGCGCACGCCTGCGTGGGCGGCCCCTTCGTGACCGATCCGCCGATCTGGCCGCACTGAGCCGGAGCGCGGATGGCGGGGCGGGCGGGCGCCTGGGCGGGCGGCGGCGGAAAATCCGGGCGACGCGGGGCGGCCGGTCGGGCAGGATACGGGCATGCCGAGACCTTCCGGATTCCAGTACGAACAGCACGCCGACCAGAGCGTCACCATCACCCACCACGGCCGGCCCGCGGGCACCCTGCGCGGTGGCCGGGCGGAGAAGTTCCTGGCCGAGGCGACATCGGGCGACGCCCAACTGGTGATGGCGCGCTGGACCGGCGCGTACAAGCACGGCAACGAGCGCACCGCCCGCAACCACCCGCGCAACCGCCGCTGAGTCCGTTCGGAGTTTGGTTCGGAGCCCGTTCGGAGCCTGGTTCGGAGCCCGGTTCGACGGCCGAAAAGCATCTGGTGGACGGGCGCGAAAGTAAGGGAACGGCAAAGCCGGGTCGTTCGTTACCCCGTGCATGACCGCAATGACCCCCGGCTCGAACATCCCTCTCTCCGCCGCCCGCGTGGCGGTGGACGTCGCCGCTCCGGTGCGGCTCGACGTCTCGGGCCTGCTGCTCACCGCCGACGGCAAGGTGCGCTCCGACGACGACTTCATCTTCTACAACCAGCCCTCGGGCCCCGGCGTGACCTACCGCGCCGGCGGGGGCTCGGCGCCCGACGCGATCGTGGTGGACACCGCCGCCGTCCCGCCGGGCATCGAGAAGATCGTCGTCACCGCGAGCCCGGACGCCGCGGGCCAGACCTTCCAGGGCGTCGAGCCCACCGCCACCGTGCGCAACGCGGACGACGGCAGCGCGCTCGCCACCTTCACCCCGCCGCAGCTGGGCGCCGAGACGGCGCTCGTGGTCATCGAGATCTACCTGCGCAACGGCGCCTGGAAGGCCCGCGCGGTCGGCCAGGGGTACGCCAACGGGCTGGCCGGGATCGCCACGGACTTCGGCGTCTCGGTCGAGGAGCCCGCCGCCCCGGTCGCCCCTCCGGTCCCGGCGGCCCCCGCGCCGGTCGCGCCCCAGGCCCCGGCCCCGGTCGCCGCCCCCGTCGACCCGCGGATCGCACCGCCCGCCCCGCCCGCTCCCCCGGCGGCCCCCGCCGGCTCCGGGAAGATCAACCTGGACAAGGGCCGGGTCAACCTCCAGAAGAACCAGACCGTGTCCCTCGTCAAGGGCGGCGCACCGCTGCTCTCGCGGGTCAGGATGGGCCTGGGCTGGGAGCCCGCGTTCCGCGGCAAGGACATCGACCTGGACGCGTCGGTGATCGCCTACGGCCCCAACCGCAATCACCTGGACAGCTGCTACTTCGGCAAGCTGACCATCCTGAACGGGGCGATCAAGCACTCCGGCGACAACCTCACGGGTGAGGGCGCGGGCGACGACGAGACGATCATCGTGGACCTGGGCCGGATCCCCGCCGAGGCGACGGGCCTGGTCTTCACGGTGAACTCGTTCACCGGCCAGAAGTTCAACGAGGTCGCCAAAGCCTACTGCCGGCTGATCGACGACGCCTCCGGCGAGGAGCTGGTCCGCTTCGACCTCACCGGCGCCGAGCCGCAGACCGGCGTGATGATGGCCAAGCTCATCAAGCAGTTCACCGGCGAGTGGGAGATGACCGCGATGGGCGAGTTCGTGAAGTCGCGCACCGTGCGGGGCATGGTGAAGCCCGCCGCCAAGGCCCTGTAAGGGGCCGCCCCAGGGTCCGCAACGGAGTCCGGGGCGCCTGAAGGGATTCAGGCGCCCCGGATCCGGAGAAGACGGACGCTGCTCGTGCTCGTCCCGCGTCTCAGAGCTTGGTCAACTTGGAGTACGGGCTCAGGATCCTTCCCTGACGCCCCGAGAAGTCGATGAGGACTGCGTCGTTGTCGCCCTCGACAGCAAGAATCCTGCCGAGCCCGAACTGGTCGTGCGACACCCTGTCGCCCACATCGAAGCATTCGACCGGTGGGGCCTCCTGGGCCGGGCGGTTGAAGGGACTGGAAGGCAGGTGACGCCGGGATCCGGCTGACTGTTTCATTACGTCGAGTATGCGCCCTGTGAAGGCCCGACGCCATGCCCGCCGGTGCCGGGGCCCCAGAAGTGCCGGATTCGTAATCAGCGCTCACCAGGGCCGGTCAGCGCTTACTCCCGCCTCCAGCAGCGAATCCACGCGGAACGCGGCAATCGGAAAGACCCCCGAAGGTGTGGCGTTTTTCCCGCCCGCCGGGGCGGCACGGGCGGTGTCGAACCGCCGACGCCTGCTTCGTCAGAGCAGCGCTCAGCACAAGAGCTACGCGCCGCCGCCTCAGACACCCGCGCGCGAGCGAGCCTTGAACGCCGCCTTGCGGGCGTCCTTGGCGGCCTTCTTGTCGCTGTGCAGCCGGCCCATGGCCTCCAGCACATCGGCGGTGGCCGGGTGGTCGACGCGCCATACCTCGTCGAAGAAGCCGCTGTGCTGCGCGGAGAGGCCCTCGATCAGGCCCTGGAGCTCATCCAGCTCGCCGTCCGCGTCCAGCTGCGCGGCGATGGTGTCGATGGCCAGCCAGAAGATCATGTCCTCCGGCGGCGCGGGCACATCGGCGGCGCCGCGCTCCGCGAGCCAGACGCGGGCGAGGCCGCCCAGCTCCGGGTCGCCGAGCACCCCCCGTACGGCGGGCTCCGCCTCGGAGCCGGCCAGGGCGAGGGCCTGCTGGCAGTGGAGGCGGCGCAGCGGTGCGCCCTCGTCCGTGCCGCGCGCGGCGGCCAGCAGCTCGGCCGCCGCCGATACCGCGCCCTCGGCGTACCCCTCGAGCCAGAGCTTGACCTCGGCGCGGGCGGCGGACTCCGGGTAGTGGGCGATGCCGCCGAGGAGGGCGTCGGCGCCCTTGCCCGCGAGGTCGCCGACGGCGGGGGCGCCCATCCCGGCCTCCAGCAGCCGGGCCCGGACGCCGTACAGACCGAGGGGGGTGAGCCTGACCATGCCGTACCGGGTGACGTCCTCGTCGTCGGCCCCGGCGACGGAGGCGTCCGCCGCTTCGCCCTCCTCGACCAGCAGCGCCTCGTCGACCGGCTGGTAGGCGACGATCCCGATGGGTTCGAGGAGCCGGAACTGGTCGTCGAGGCGCATCATCGCCTCCGACACCTGCTCCAGGATGTCGTCGGTGGGCTCGCCCATGTCGTCGGGGACGATCATCGACGCGGCGAGGGCGGGCAGCGGGACCGGTCCTTCGCCCGCGCCGTTGTCCGCGAGGGTGAGCAGGTAGAGGTTGCCGAGGACCCCGTCGAGGAACTCCGCCTCGGCCTCCGGATCCCAGTCCAGTGCGTCGAAGTCGATCGAGCCGTCCTCGCCGACGAGGTCCGCGAAGTCGTCCAGGACGGGCGCGGTGGCGTCGGCGTGCACGGCGTCCAGGCCGTCGAGCCAGATGGACAGGACGTCCTGCGGGGAGCCGCCGGTGAGCAGGGCCAGGTTCTCGCCCGCGGTGACGGTGCCCTCGGCCTCCGAGCCTTCCGCACCGTCCGCGCCGTGAGCGCCGTCCGCGCCGCCCGGAAGTTCGTCCTCCTCGGGGTCGGTGACGTCGAGGAGGCCGGTGTCCACGGCGAGCCGCCAGGCCTCGCTGGCGTACGCGGCGCCGTCCTCGTCGGCCGCGAGCCCGAGGTGCTCGGCGGCCGCGGGCAGCTGCGCCTCGACGAGCTCGCCGCCGGCGCCGACCCGGGTGCCGGGACCGGCCCACCGGGCGAGCTTGACGGCGCGGACGAACAGCGGAGCGGCGAGCGCGTCCCGCGCCAGTTCGGCCTCGGAGTTCAGCCGCACCGGCGGCAGGGAGGGGCGCTCTGCGGACATCGGGGGTTCTCCTCGGTGCGTGCTCGGGGGCGTACGGAGTGCGTACGCGGTTCAGCCGCCCAAGCCTAGACGCATTTCGCCGCCCGCCGCCCGGCGCGCCGCTACTCGCCCGTGCCCGGTTCCATGCTGAGCGCGGGGGTGTAGCGGTGCACGCCGCCGCCGGTCATGCCCGGGTACTTCTGGACGCGTTCCCAGAGCGGGGACGGGGATCCGACGCCCTCACCGGGTGCGGCGAGGGCCGCGACGTGGTGCTCGGCGCTCTCCCACTCGGCGTAGTTGAGGACCCGGGCGCCGTCGGTGGAGGCATGGAAGTGTGCGGCGATGCCGCCGGCCGGCAGCTGGACGTCGTCGCCGAGCGCCTCGAACACGGCGTCCACCCAGTCGCGTTGGCGCGCCGCGTCGGGGCCCTCGAACTCGACGTCGACGATGACGACGCAGCCGGTCTCCCGGGTGTCGCCCTCGGCCCGGGGCCCGGAGCGGTACAGCTCGTACGTGTGCAGGCCGAGGCGTTCGATGCCGGGGACGGCCGCGTCGATCTCGGCGTTGCGGGGGTCGCGGCCCTCGCGTACGAAGTCCTGGTAGGCCTGTTCGCCGGTCCACTGGGAGTAGTGCAGCAGGGTCGCGCCGTCCTCCCCTTCGTAGACGCTGTAGGAGAGCAGCCCGCGGTGCGGCCATTCCCGGCTCTCCCAGGCCTTCCGGATGGCGTCGGCGGTCTCTCGCTGCCGCTGCGGTGTCCCGACGTTCCAGGTGCCGGCCTTGGCGATCGCGGCATCGGGGCGGGCCGGGTCGGGGCGGCGGGTGACGTGCGTGGTCATGGCGGTGTTCCTCCTGTGCGTGCGCCGGTCGGTGCGCTACGACCATCACCGTCACACCTCAAGTCCGGTCGAGGTCAAGGCTGTTCCCGCGGACGTGCCCGCGTGCCGTTCGCCCACGGCATGACCGGGTGCGGACCGCCGTCGCCGGGGAAGGGTGGGGGCATGACCCTCTCCGTGGCGCACCTGAGCGACCCGCACCTCACCACCGGCCCCGGGGCGGCGGCCCCCGCGGCGGGGTTGCGGGCCGCCCTGCGCCGGGTGCTCGCCCTGGACCCGCTCCCGGACTGTGCCGTGATCACCGGTGATCTCACCGAGCGCGGGGAGCCGGGCGAGTACGCGGCGCTGCGCGAGGAGATCGAGGCGTTCCCGTTGCCGCTGCACCTGGTGACGGGCAACCACGACGCGCCGGAGGCGCTCGTCGGCGTGTTCGGCGGAACGCGTTTCCTGGGCGGGGGGACGCTGACGTCGTACGTGGTGGAGCACCCGGCGTTCACGATGGTGGTCCTGGACTCGTGGGTGGCCGGTGCGCCGGGCGGGCGGCTGGGGGCCGGCCAGTTGTCCCGGCTGGACCGAGCCCTCGCCCAACGGCCCGGCGTACCGGCCCTCGTCGCTCTGCACCATCCGCCGGTTCCGGTCGGCGTTCCGTTCCTGGACGCGATGGGCCTGGCGGACGGCCCGGCGCTGGCCGAGGTGGTCGCCGCGCACCCCCGGGTCGTCCGGGTGCTGGCGGGCCATGTGCACCGCCCGGTCACGGCGTCCTTCGCGGGCAGTACGGTGGCCGTCGCCCCGAGCACGTACCGGCAGAGCGGTCTTGTGCTGCGGGAGGGTGTGCCCGGCTATCCGGACGAGCCTCCGGCGTTCCTGCTGCACGTGCTGCCCGGGGCTCCGGCGGGCTCAGCCTGGGTCACGCACACGGTCCCCACGGCCGGAGCCGCACCGGGGAGCTGAAGCCCGGTCCGGAGCACCGAGTTCCAGCCCCGGCGCTGAAGCCCCTCGCTCTGGGCGGTCAGCAGCTCTTGCCGTTCACCACAAGGAAATCTAAGTGGACCTTTCCGGTTCCGGACGCCGAGACTTCCCCCATGACCACCACCGCACCGCGTCCCTTCGGCCGCACGCTCTGCGCCATGATCACGCCCTTCACCGCCACCGGCACCCTGGACCCGGACGCCGCCCGCGCGCACGCCGCGCACCTGGTGGCCGAGGGCTGCGACGGGATCGTCCTCAGCGGCACCACGGGCGAGTCCCCCACCACAACCGGCGCCGAGAAGTCCGCCCTGCTGCGGGCCATCCGGGCCGAGGTCGGCGACGGGGTGCCGCTGCTCTCCGGCGTCGGGGGCCCGGACACCGCGGCCACCCTGCGCCTGGCCCGGGAGGCCGAGGACGCGGGCGCGGACGGGCTGCTGGTGGTGTCCCCGTACTACAGCCGCCCGCCGCAGGCCGCCGTCGAGGCGTACTTCCTGCGGGTCGCCGAGTCCACCGGCCTGCCGCTGATGCTGTACGACATCCCCGGCCGCACCGGCGTACGGATCGAGCCGGAGACCCTGCTGCGGCTGGCGGGACACCCGCGCGTGGTGGCGGTGAAGGACTGCTCCTTGGACCTGCTCGGCGCGACGAAGGTGCTGGCCCGCACCTCGCTGGCGTACTACTCGGGCAGCGAGGAGCTGAACCTTCCGCTGTACGCGGTGGGCGGCGCGGGCTATGTCAGTACGGTCGCCAACGTGGCCCCGCGCCAGGTGCGGGCGCCGCTGGACGCCTTCGACGCGGGCCGCACCGACGAGGCGGCCCGGCTGAACGGGCTGACGGCCCGCCTCGTCGAGCTGATGATGGCGAGCGGGCTCCCCGGGACCGTCACGGCCAAGGCCCTGCTGGACGCGGGCCCGGTCCGGGAACCGCTGCAGCCCGCCGGGCGCGAGGCGACCGACGGGCTGCGGAAGGCGTACGAGGAGCTCCTCGCGGCCTGAGAGCCTTGCTGCGAGGGCTAGTTGTGGGCGTGAAGCACGTCGTTCAGGCCGCCCCAGACCGCGTTGTTCGGGCGGGCCTCGACGGTGCCGGTGACCGAGTTGCGGCGGAAGAGGATGTTCGAGGCGCCGGACAGCTCGCGGGCCTTGACGACCTGGCCGTCCGGCAGCGTGACGCGCGTGCCCGCGGTGACGTACAGACCGGCCTCGACGACGCACTCGTCGCCCAGCGCGATGCCGACGCCCGCCTCCGCGCCGACCAGGCAGCGCTCACCGATGATGATGCGCTCCTTGCCGCCGCCGGAGAGGGTGCCCATGGTGGAGGCGCCGCCGCCGATGTCGGAGCCGTCGCCGATGACGACGCCCGCGGAGATCCGGCCCTCGACCATGGAGGTGCCGAGCGTGCCCGCGTTGAAGTTGACGAAGCCCTCGTGCATGACGGTGGTCCCGGCGGCGAGGTGCGCGCCGAGCCGGACGCGGTCGGCGTCGGCGATGCGTACGCCCTTGGGGGCTACGTAGTCCGTCATGCGCGGGAACTTGTCGACCGAGGTGACCTGGAGGTGCAGGCCCTCGGCGCGGGCGTTGAGGCGGACTCGGTCCAGGTCGTCGACGGCGACCGGGCCGAGCGAGGTCCAGGCGACGTTGGCGAGCAGGCCGAAGAGGCCGTCGAGGTTCTGGCCGTGCGGCTGGACGAGCCGGTGCGAGAGCAGGTGCAGGCGCAGGTAGGCGTCGTGCGCGTCGAGCGGCTTGTCGTCGAGCGAGGAGATGACCGTGGACACGGCGACGATCTCGACGCCGCGCCGGGCGTCCACGCCGATCGCCTTGGCGGCGCCTTCGCCGAGCCGGTTCACGGCCTCGTCCGGGGTGAGCCGCTGCGTACCGGCCGGGCCGGGGTCGGAGGTCAGCTCGGGGGCGGGGAACCAGGTGTCGAGGACGGTGCCGTCACCGGCGACGGTGGCGAGGCCGGCGGCGACGGCGCCGGTGGTACGGGCAGAACCCTGGGAAGTCGTGTCGGTCATGAACAGCAACCTAACCGGCCGGGGCCCGCTCGGGCGAACCGGTCTCAGCGTGCGGCCCCTTTCCCGCCGCCCGCGCCCGCTCCCCCGGTCCGGGCAGCCGTCGCGCCGCCAGCACCGCTCCCCCGGCGGCCGCCGCGAGCAGGGCGGACACCGGCCAGAGCAGAGCGGGGGACGCCGCGTACAGAGCGGCCCCGAGCGGCGGGGCGAGCACCTGCCCGCTGATCGAAGCACCGGCGTACAGGCTCTGGAAACGGCCCTGGGCGTGGCCGGGCGCCTGGTCGGCGACGTAGGCGGTGGCGGGGGTCTTGTAGAGGATCTCGCCGAGGGTCAGGGAGAGCATCATGGTGACGGCGAAGAGGACGCCCGCGCCGGGGATCAGGACGGCGTAGCCGAGCCCGACGAGCAGGAGTCCGACGCCGACGAGGCCGAGCGGGGTGCGGCGGCGCAGGGCGTGGGCTGCGGGCAGTTCGAGGCAGAGGATGACGCCGCCGTTGATGGCGAGCAGCCAGCCGTAGAGCTGGGTGGTGTGACCGTGGTCGGCGAGGAAGACCGGCAGGGTCGAGTATTGCTGCCGGTAGACGACGTCGACGACGACGATCGCGGCGAGCAGCACCAGGACGGCGGGTCTGGCCCGCAGTTCGCGCCAGAGGCCCGGAGCGTCCGGGTCGTGGGCGGGTACGGAGTGGGCGCTGCCGCGGGCGGGCAGGATCCGGGCGGCGTAGAGGGCGAAGAGCAGGGTGCCGAGGCCGTCGGCGACGAAGAGCCAGTCGTACGAGAAGCGGGTGGCGACCAGCGCGCCGAGCGGCGGGCCGATGGCGAAGCCGCCGTTGGCGGCGAAGCGGAAGAGGGCGAAGCTCTGGCGGCGGCTTCCGCCCTCGGGTACGGAGACCGCGACGAGCGCCGCGTTGGCGGCCCGGACGACGCCTGCGGCGTACTGCGCGACGGGGAGCACCGCGTACAGGGCGGCGACCGGCAGGGCGGGCAGGACGACGAGCGCCGCTCCGCTGACGCAGGCGCCGGTCAGCAGGGCGCGGCGGTGGCCGAAGCGGTCGCCGAACCAGCCGCCGGTGAAGTTCCCGGCGACCAGGCCGATGCCGCCGACGCCGCTGATCACTCCGGCCTGGGTGACGCTCAGACCGCGCTGCCCGACGAGGTACACGAAGAGATAGACGAAGGTGAAGCTGACGACGGCGTTGAGGAACGCCCCGAGCGCCAGCAGCCGTACCGTCCGCGGCACTCCGCGCACCATGGCCATCCCCGCCACCCTCGCCATCCCCGTACGACTCCTGCGCACGCCGCAGTGAGTTCCTTATGGGAACGGACTATGGCAGCATGATTCCATCGGGGTCAACCGAAAGGACCCCGGCGGGGCGGGCGGGGCGGACAGCGGCCACAACCGGAGGGACGACCATGCCTCAGCGCACCAGCCTGGCCGACGCCGACTGCTCGATCGCCCAGGCCCTCGATGTCGTGGGCGACTGGTGGACGCTGCTGATCGTGCGGGACACCGCGCGCGGGGTGCACCGGTTCGACGCGCTCCAGCAGGAGCTGGGCGTCTCGCGCAAGGTGCTCACCGAGCGGTTGCGCCTGCTCGTCGACGCGGGGGTGCTGGCGCGGGAGCCGTACCAGGACCGCCCGGTGCGGTACGAGTACCGCCTCACCCCGCGCGGCCGGGCGCTGCTGCCCGTGCTGATCGCGCTCCAGGACTGGGGCGACACCTGGGTGCTGGGGGAAGGGGAGACGATGGCGACGACGACGGAGGCCTCGCAGGAGGCGGCCCGGATGCGGGCGCTCAAGGGGACACGACTGCCGGAGCTGCTGCTGCCGGGGAACGACGGCGAGCAGCGCGACCCGGTCGCCGACACCCCGTACACCGTCCTGTACTGCTTCCCCAGCGCCTACGCCACCCGCGACGCCTATCCGCCGGGCTGGGCGGGGATCCCGGGGGCGAGCGGCTGCACCCTCGAATCGTGCACGTACCGCGACCAGTTGGCCGAGTTCACGGCGGCGGGCGCGACGGTGCACGGGGTGTCCGTACAACGCCCGGACGAGCAGCGCGCGTTCGCGGAGAAGGAGGGGCTGCGCTTCCCGCTGCTCTCGGACGCGGACCTGGCCCTGACGGCGGCGCTGCGGCTGCCGACGTTCCGGGCGGCGGGCGTGAGCAGGCTCAAGCGGCTGACGCTGGTGGTGGACCGGGAGCGGACGATCCGCGAGGTGCTGTACCCGATCACGGACATCGGGGCGGGCGTGTACGAGGCACTGGAAGCGGTACGCCGCGGGGCGGCCTGAGCGGGCCCCGGACGCGGTCGGGCGCCGCCCCGACGGACCGAGCGGGCCCCGGACGCGGCCGGACACCGCCCCCCGGCGGACCGAGCGGGCCGATTCGGGCCGGAATGCGGTCCGCCGCCCGGCGGCCTGACCGAGGACCCCGACGCGGTCAGACGCCGCCGCCCGCGACGATCCGCTCCAGCATCTTCCGGGTGTACGGCGCGTCGAACGTGCCGCCGGTCAGCAGGACCTGGAGGCAGACGCCGTCCATCAGCGCGACGAGAGCCCGCGCGGTCTCCGGGTCGGTGCGCCGGGACAGCAGCTCGACGGCCTCCTCGGTCCACTCGGCGGCGACGGGGCGCAGCGCGGGGCGCCGCAGGGCCGCGAGGTACAGCTCGTACTCCAGCTCGATCGCCCCGCGTTCGCCCGCGAACCACCCGTCCAGCAGCCGGGTCAGCTCCTCCGCGAGGACCGTCTCCGCCGCCCCGCCCCACTCACCGTCCCCCTCCTCGGCGAAGAGGCCGCTGGAGCGCAGCGCCTGGACGAAGTTCTCGTTGCAGCGGCGCAGGGCGGCGACCAGGAGCTCGTCGAGCGAGGCGAAGTGGTACGTGGTCGAGCCGAGCGGCACATCGGCCTCGGCGGCCACGGTGCGATGGCTGAGCCCGGCTATGCCGTCGGTCGCGATCACGGCCAGCGCCGCATCGAGGATCCGCGTCCGCCGCTCGGGGTCGTACCGCCGGGCCATCAGTGGGGCCCTCCCGGGTTCCGGGCCATCAGTGGGCCCCTCCCAGGTTGAGGACGACGACCCCGGCGACGATCAGGACGATGCCCGTGATCTTGACCAGGCTGCTGGACTCCCCCAGGAACAGGATCCCGATGAGGGCGACGGCCGCCGTGCCGACGCCGGCCCAGATGGCGTACGCGGTGCCAACGGAGAGGGTCTTGAGGGTCTGGGCGAGCAGGGTGAAGGCGATGAGGTAGCCCACCACGGTGCCGAGCGAGGGCCAGAGCCGGGTGAAGCCCTCGCTGTACTTCATGGCCGTCGTCCCGGCCACCTCCGCCGCGATGGCCGCGGCGAGCAGTCCGTATGCGTATCCCATGTGTACGACTGTACCCAACGTTGTGTACGGCCGTACCTATCATCGTCCCACGTCGGGGGCGCTACGGTGTGCCGACGACAGAACGGCCCGGCACCCGGGCCGACGACATGACGGAGACGCAGTGGCGCAGGACGCAGGGTGGGGCGGTGGCCCGTACGGGGGCACACCTCACGGTGGGGGGCCCTTCCACGGGGGAGCGCAGGGACCGGGCGGCGGCTGGCACGGCGGGTGGGCCGCACCGCCCAAGCCGGGGGTGATACCCCTGGCGCCGCTGAGGGTCTCGGACATGCTCAGCGGTGCCTTCGCGACGATCGGGCGGTACTGGAAGCCGTTGATCGGCGTGGCTCTGACGCTGTTCGGCGCGGCGACGCTCGTGATGGCCGTCGCCCTGGTGGTGGCCGCCTCCGCCGTGGCGAGCCAGTGGGACGAGCTGACGTCCGGCTCCTCGGGCTCCCCCGACGCTGGCGAACTCGTCCCGCTGGGCGTGGCGTTCGGCGTGCTGATGGTCATCGGCATGATCGTCTACCTGCTGGCGTCGGCCATGATGCAGGCGGCGGCCCCCGTCGTCCTCCAGGAAGCCGTCCTGGGCCGCCCGATCCGCTTCGGAGAGGTCTGGAAGCGGGCGTGGCCGCGGGTCTGGTCGATCATCGGCACGGTGTTCCTGACCGGGCTGATCATGCTCATCCCGATGGCGCCCCTCATGGCCGCCTTCGCCGGGCTGATGGTCTACACGGTCTCGCTGGGCGACGAGGACGGTGCGATGCCGTTGGCACTGATCGGCGCCGTCGTCGGGCTGCTCATCGCTCCGGTGGGCATGTGGCTCTGGGTGCGGTTCTCCCTGGCCACGACCATCGTGGTCTTCGAGAACCAGCGCCCGGTGGGGGCCCTGCGACGCTCGGCCCAGCTCGTGCGCGGCACCTGGTGGCGGGTCTTCGGCGTCACGCTGCTCGGCTTCGGCATCGCGGCCATGATCGGCTTCATGATCCAGATGCCGTTCCAGATGATCGGCATGCTGCCCGGCCTGTTCGACCCCGCCGACATGGGTGCCGAGCCGAGCGACGGAGCGCTCATCGCCATGCTCGGCAGTGTGATACTGCTGTCGTTCATCAGCCAGATGATCTCGCAGTTGATCACGATGGTCCTCCCGCCGCTGGTGACCGGCCTGCTCTACGTGGACCTCCGGATGCGTACGGAGAACCTGGGCCCGGTCCTGGCCGGGGCGGCGGCGCAGACGCTGCCGGAGCAGTACGGTCCGCCGCCGCCCGCCCACGTCTGAACGAGGGGCCCGGCCGCGGCCTCAGTCGGTCAGGGTCCGCTTGGGGCGCAGCACGCAGAACTCGTTGCCCTCGGGGTCGGCCATCACCACGAAGGTGGCGTCCGGCCCCTGCCCGACGTCCACCCGCCGGGCGCCGAGTGCGAGGATCCGCTCGACCTCGGCGTCCTGGTCGTCCGGGGTCAGATCGATGTGCAGCCGGTTCTTGACGGTCTTCCCCTCGGGCACGGGGAGGAAGCACATGCCCGGCAGCGCGGTCTCGTGCGCGCCGATGATGATCTCCTCCTCGTGCTCGAAGAGCACCTGCCAGTCCAGCACCGCACTCCAGAAGCGAGCCAGGAGCGGCAGGTCGTGGGCGTCGACGGCGATGTGGTACATGGAGACGGCCATGCCCGCCAGTCTGCCTGGCGGGCCAGGGCCGTCGGCACACCACGGGGGGCGTGTCAAAGCTCTTGGGTGGGCGGGTGAGGCG
>NZ_JBHXJG010000060.1:0-32273 GCF_042723425.1 Streptomyces sp. NPDC058375
CCGTTGGAGAGGGGTACGGCTCAGCCGCGCCAGACGTCGGCGGTCAGCGTGACCTTCCCGGAGGCCGGGACGGTGGCGGTGCGGTTGGCGCCGCTCTCCCAGGTGACGTTGCCGGCCGCGTCCCTGCGGACGTACTTGTAGGCGAACGTGGTCCCGGCGGGCAGGGCCACGTCGAGCTTCCAGACGGGGTACGTGGCCGGGTCGAGCTTGGGGGCGTTCGCCGGGTTCCAGTTGCCGAGGGCCGCCGGGTCGCCGGTAACGTGGATGTTCTGGCCGGGCTGGGTGGTGGCGTTGACGCCGAAGGACGCGCCGGAGGAGCCGTTGCCGGGGCCCGGGTCGGGGTTCGTGCCGCCGCCCCCGGAGCACGTACGGGCGCCTGCGTGCAGGGCGACGGCGGTGCCGGCCGGGACGGTGGCGGTGAACTGGCCGGAGCCGTTGACGGTGACGCCCTTGCCGGACTGGACGTCGCAGTAGTCGCCGGCGGGCAGCGAGGTCTGGAAGGTCCGGTTCAGTGCGGAGCCCTCGTGGTTGATGGCGACGTACGCCTTGCTGCCCCGGCCGAAGGCGATCTGGTCGCCTCCGTTGTCCCACCAGTTGGTGACGGACTGGCCGCGTGCCGCGTTGCGGAAGCCGACCATGGAGGAGATCTCGCGCCAGGCGTGCTGGCACTTCCAGCCGTCGCTGTAGCAGGCGTTGACCTGGCCGCCGCCGGGCGGACCGGCGTCGTGGTCGCTGAACTCGTAGCCGGAGTGGACGTCCGGGGAGCCGTAGGGGTAGGCCAGCATGAAGACGTTGGCGAGCGTGTAGGCGGAGCCGTTCTTGTAGTTGAGGGTGTCGCCGCCCCGCTCGGTGTCGTGGTTGTCGACGAAGACACCGGACTTGCCGGACTCCATGAAGCCCCAGCCCTCACCGAAGTTCTTCAGGTGGGCCAGGTTCTCGTTGAGGAAGACCTGCTTGAGGCTCCGCCCGTAACGGAACTCCTGGACGTCCCCGGAGCCGAGGTACTCGGACGGCGAGACGGCCTCGCCGGCCCCGTAGATCGCCTCGTGCTTCCAGTAGACGTTCGGGTTGGTCAGCCGGGACTTGATGTTGGCCAGGTCGGCGGCGGGCATGTGCTTCGCCGCGTCGATACGGAAGCCGTCCACGCCGAGCGAGAGCAGGTCGTTGAGGTACCCGGCGATCTTGCCGCGTACGTAGTCCTCGCCGGTGTCCAGGTCGGCGAGGCCGACCAGCTCGCAGTTCTGGACGTTGCCGCGGTCGTTGTAGTTGCTGATCTGGGACCGGCAGTCGTCCAGGTCGCTGCCGGAGTAGAGGCCCGGGTAGTCGTACTTGGTGTACGCGGAGCCGCCCGTGCCGGTGCCGTTGCCCGCCGCCATGTGGTTGATGACGGAGTCCGCGACGACCTTCACGCCCGCCGAGTGACACGTGTTGACCATGGCGGAGAAGGCGGCCCGGTCACCGAGCCGGCCGGCGATCTTGTAGCTGACGGGCTGGTAGGAGGTCCACCACTGGCCGCCCTGGATGTGCTCCTGGGGCGGCGATACCTGGACGTAGCCGTAGCCCGCCGGACCGAGGGTGTCCGTGCAGGCCTTGGCTATGGAGGCGAACTTCCACTCGAACATCACGGCGGTGACGTCCTTGTCGCCCGGAGCGGCGGCCTGCGCGGGGGACGCGGCGCCGAATCCGGTGGGGACGACGAGGGCGGCGGCGCCGGCCACGAGGGCGAGCGCGGCAGACAGTGGTCTGCGTGCCATGTCTTTCCTCCTGCGGGTGGGGGAAACGCGGGTGACGGTGCAGCCTCAGTCGGCAACGCGCCATGCCCTCAAGGCTCCTGAAGGTTCTTGCTGCAAGAATGCAAACCTTGCTGCGGACCAGACCGTACGAGGCCGCCAGGCACCGGTCAACCCTTTGGACACCCTGCGCTCACATCCACGAAACAAGCCATTTTTCTTCGCGGTTTCTCGTTGCAAGGTCTTTCGCAAAAGATTGCGGGCCTGTTACGTTGCCTTCGACTCCGGCCCGGTCGGCCGAGGGTTCCGGGCCCGTCCGCACGGAGGGGTTCCGGACTCCACGCGCCCGGCCGGCCGGGCCGGTCACGACAGAGAGAGGCACCCGGAGTCGCAAGAACTCCCCGCCGGCCCTTCCTGGGCCGACTCCTGGTGCCTCTCCTGTACGTGTCCCGCGGCCCCGCCGGACTCGCCCTACGCGCGGACCGCCGCCGTCGAGCCCCGTACCACCAGCTCCGGCTGGAAGACGTACTCCGTGCGCTGCACCGGGCTCCCGCCGATCTCCTCCAGCAGCGCCCCCACCGCGGCCGCCGCCATCGCCTGCACGGGCTGGCGCACCGTGGTCAGCGGCGGATCGGTGAACGCGATGAGCTGCGAGTCGTCGAAGCCGACGACCGAGACGTCGCGCGGTACGTCGAGCCCCCTCCCCCGGGCCGCGCGGACCACGCCCAGCGCCATCAGGTCGCTGCCGCAGACGATGCCGGTGCACCCCGCGTCCAGCAGGGCGCCCGCCGCCACTTGGCCGCCCTCGACGCTGAACAGGGTGGAGCAGACGAGCAGTTCGGCCTCGGAGCGGTCCATGCCGAGCAGCGAGACCGCCGCCTCCACGAACCCGTCGCGCTTGCGGCGGGAGGGGACGTAGCGCTGCGGGCCGATGGCAAGGCCGATCCGGCGGTGGCCGAGGTCGGCGAGGTGCTGGAGAGCCATCCGTACGGCAGCGTTGTCATCGGGCGAGACGAACGGGGCGCTGATGCGCTCGTTGTAGCCGTTGATCAGGACGAACGGCACGCCGCGCTCGGTGAGCGCGGCATACCGGCCGGGGTCGGCGGAGGTGTCCGCGTGCAGCCCGGACAGGAAGACGATCCCGCCGACGCCACGCTCGACGAGCTGCTCGACGAGTTCGTCCTCCGTTGCCCCGCCCGGCAGTTGGGTGCAGAGCACGGGGGTGTAGCCGTGCCCGGCCAGCACCTGTTCGACGGACTGCGCGAACGCCGGGAAGATCGGGTTGGTGAGTTCGGGCGTCACCAGGCCGATCAGTCCGGCGCTGCGCTGTCGCAGCCGTACGGGGCGTTCGTAGCCCAGGATGTCGAGCGCCGCGAGCACCCGCTGACGCGTGGAGTCCGCGACGCCCTGCTTCCCGTTCAGGACCCGGCTGACCGTCGCCTCGCTGACCGCCGCCTGTCCGGCGATGTCGGAGAGGCGGGGCGCTGCCGTGGTCCTGGGCGCGGACAGTGTCACACCGTCCACCACACCGTGGTGTCGGCGGGCACCTCGGCCTCGGCGCCGTCCACGGTGACCGGGGAGCTGGCGAGCAGCACCCGGCCGCGGGCGGCGATCCGGACGGGGGCGCCGGTGGTGTTGACCGTGCAGACGAAGCCGGGGCGGGCGAAGACGAGGACGCCTTCGGGTCCTTCCAGCCATTCGACGTCCGTGCCCGCGCCGAGGCCCGGGTGGTCGCGGCGGGCGGCGATGGCGGCCCGGTACAGCTCCAGGGTGGAGCCCTCCACGCCGGTCTGCGCCTCGACGGACAGCTCGCCCCAGCCGGCGGGCTGCGGGAGCCAGCTGCCGCCGTCGCCGAAGCCGTACGACGTGCCCTCGCGGGTCCACGGGATCGGGACACGGCAGCCGTCGCGGAAGCCGTCCTGGCCCTCGGCACGGAAGAACGAGGGGTCCTGGCGGGCCTCGTCGGGCAGGTCGGTGACGTCGGGCAGGCCGAGCTCCTCGCCCTGGTAGACGTAGGCGGAGCCGGGCAGAGCGAGCATCAGAAGGGAGGCGGCGCGGGCGCGGCGCAGGCCCAGCTCGCGGTCGCCGGGGGTGCGGAGCTGGGTGCCGAGGCCCGCCGGGTTGGCGAAGCGGGTGGCGTGCCGGGTGACGTCGTGGTTGGAGAGCACCCAGGTGGTGGGGGCGCCGACCGGGCGCATGGCGTCGAGCGAGGAGTCGATGACCTTGCGGAGCTCGGCGGCGTCCCAGGCGGTGGAGAGGTACTGGAAGTTGAACGCCTGGTGCATCTCGTCGGGGCGCACGTAGTTGGCGGTGCGCTCGACGGTCGGGGTCCAGGCCTCGGCGACGGCGATGCGCTCGCCGGGGTACTCGTCGAGGATGGTGCGCCAGCTGCGGTAGATCGCGTGCACGCCGTCCTGGTCGAAGAACGGCATGACGTCGTTGCCGAGCAGCTTGAGCTGGTCGTGGGCCCCGAGGTCGGGCAGTCCCTCGGCCTTGACGAGGCCGTGGGCGACGTCGACCCGGAAGCCGTCGACGCCCATGTCGAGCCAGAAGCGCAGGATCGAGCGGAACTCGTCGGCGACGGCCGGGTGTTCCCAGTTGAAGTCGGGCTGCTCGGGGGCGAAGAGGTGGAGGTACCAGTCGCCCAGGGTGCCGTCCGGGTTGACCGTACGGGTCCAGGCGGGGCCGCCGAAGATGGACTCCCAGTCGTTGGGCGGGAGTTCGCCGTCGGCGCCCTTGCCGGGACGGAAGTGGTAGCGCTCGCGCAGGGCGGAGCCGGGGCCTTCGGCCAGGGCGCGCTTGAACCACTCGTGCTGGTCGGAGGAGTGGTTGGGGACC
Source organism: Streptomyces sp. NPDC058375 (assembly GCF_042723425.1). Classification (NCBI taxonomy): domain Bacteria; kingdom Bacillati; phylum Actinomycetota; class Actinomycetes; order Kitasatosporales; family Streptomycetaceae; genus Streptomyces; species Streptomyces sp. NPDC058375. The sequence continues at coordinate 4,569 of NZ_JBHXJG010000060.1, forward strand.
AGGTCGACGATGACGCGCAGACCGAGACCGTGCGCCTCGCGGATCAGCGCGTCGGCGTCCAGCAGGTTGCCGAACATCGGGTCGATGGCCCGGTAGTCGGAGACGTCGTAGCCCGCGTCGGCCTGCGGCGAGGCGTAGAAGGGGGAGAGCCACACCGCGTCGACGCCCAGGTCCTTGAGGTGGGGCAGGCGGGCGGTGACGCCGGCGAGGTCGCCCATGCCGTCACCGTTGCCGTCGGCGAAGCTCCGCGGATAGACCTGGTAGATCACCGCGTCCTGCCACCAGCCGGTGCGGTGGCCCGGGGCGTCGTCGGACGTGCCGGTGGAGGGGGCAGCGAGGTGCTGGGTCATGTCGTCCCTGGGGTGTCTGGGTGGGGAGCGGCGCCGGTGACCGGGTCGGGGGTTTCCGGCGCCGCCGTGACGGGTGCGGTGGTGCGTGCGGGCGCTGGGCGTCCTTCTGGTGTCAGCCCTTGACGGCTCCGGCGGACATGCCGGTGACCAGGTGCTTCTGGGCGAAGAGGAACACCAGGGCGGCCGGGATGGCGATGAGGACGGAGGCCGCGGTCATCGGGCCCCACTGGGCTCCGTACTGGTTGACGAACTTCTGGAGTCCGCCGGCCAGCGTGAGGTTCTCGTCGCCGACCAGGAAGGCGGAGGCGTAGGCGACTTCGCCCCAGGCGGTGATGAAGGAGTAGAACGCGGTGACCGCGAGGCCCGGCTTGGCCAGCGGCAGGATGAGGCGGAAGAAGGTGCCGAACGGGGTGAGGCCGTCGACCTCGCCCGACTCGTCGATCTCGCGCGGGATGGTGTCGAAGAACCCCTTCATCATCCAGGCGCAGAACGGCACCGAGATGGTGAGGTAGGTGATGACGAGACCGGTGGGCTGGTTGAGCAGCCCGAGGGTCGACATGATGTTGTAGATCGGCACGATGAGGACGGCGACCGGGAACATCTGGGTGATCAGCAGCGTCCACATCAGCCCGCGCTTGCCGGGGAAGCGGAAGCGGCTGACGGCGTATCCGGTGGTGGCGGCGACGAAGACGCCGATCACCGTGGAGAGCGCGGAGATGATGACGGAGTTGGCGAACCAGTTGAGGAACTCGGTGTCGCGGATGAGGTTCGTGTAGTTGAGAAACGTCGTCTCGCGGAAGAAGTCCGTGGTGGTCGCGTACTTGGCGGGCTTGAGCGAGGTCAGCAGGACCCACAGCACCGGGAAGACCGCGATCACCGAGGCGACGATCAGGGTGAGGTGCAGGGCCACGGAGGCGAGCGGGGAGCGCTCGCCGCGCAGGCGGACCTTGCGCACGGCGTGCCGGGCGGGGGTGTCGGTCACGGTGGTCACCAGTTGTCTCCCTGGGAGCGCAGGACCCGCCGGTAGACGACGGCGAAGACCATCAGGAGGACGAGGATCAGCACACCCCACGTGGAGGACTGCGCGTAGTCGCGCGGGCTGATCTCGAAGGAGAACTTGTACGCCTGGGTCACCAGGATCTGGGTCGCCTCACCGGGTCCGCCGCGGGTCAGCAGGAAGATCACCGGGAACATGTTGAAGGTCCAGATGGTGGAGAGCAGGACCACCGTGGTGGAGACCGGGCGCAGTCCGGGCAGCGTGATGTGGCGGAAGCGCTGCCAGGCGGTCGCGCCGTCCATCTCGGCCGCCTCGTACTGCTCGGAGGGGATGGACTGGAGTCCGCCGAGAAGGGCGACCATCATGAACGGGATGCCGAGCCAGACGTTGACGGCGATGACCGCGAACTTGGCCCAGGTCGGGTCGTTCAGCCACGGGACGGCGTCGATGCCGGCGCCGCCGAGGACCTTGTTGAGCAGGCCGCGCTCCTCGTTGTAGAGGAAGCGCCAGGCGAAGACGGAGACGAAGCCGGGGATGGCCCAGGGCAGGATGAGGGCCATGCGGTAGGCGGAGCGTCCGGCGATACGGCGGTTGAGGATGTTCGCCAGGGACATGCCGAGGACGAACGTGATGCTCACGCAGGAGACCGTCCACACCAGTGTCCAGCCGAGCGTGCCGAGGAACTGCGAGCCGGTCAGCGCGTCGACGTAGTTGTCGGCGCCGACGAACTCGTAGGTGGCGGGGATCTCGTTGACCCCGATGGAGCGGGCGACGTTGCGCTCGTCGGCGTCGGTCATCGAGAGGTAGATGCCGCGGACCAGCGGATAGCCGATGATCACGCCGATCACGACGACGACCGGGGCGACCATGGCCCAGGCGTACCAGTGGACCGACAGCGCCCGCCGCAGGCGGCCGGGGGTCGGCGGTGGGGTGCTGCCAGTACCGCGGCTCCGGCCGCGGGCGGTGTGCTCGCCCGCGGCCTTCACCACCGACTGGCTGGTGTGGACAGCCATCAGTCGGCCAACCTTCCTGTTACTTCCAGCCCTCGAGGAGCTTGCGGTAGGAGTCACCGGTGGCCTTGGCGGCCTTCTCCGGCGTGGTCTGGCCGGTGAGGACCTTGGTGTACTCGACGCGCAGCGGCTCGAAGAGGCTGCCGCCCTCGGGGATCCAGGGGCGCTCGACGGCGGTCTCGACGACCGGCTTGAAGAAGCCGACGATCTCGCTGTCGACCGCTTCCTTCTTGGCGTACGCGGAGGTGCGGGTGGGCAGCAGGTTCAGCTCGCCGGCGGCGGTGGCCTGGCTGTCCACGGACGTCATGTACTCGACGAAGGCGTAGGAGGCCTCCAGGTTCTTGGAGCCCGCGTAGACGGCGAGGTTGTGGCCGCCCTGCGGGGCGCCCTGGGCGGCGGAGCCGGCCGGGACCGGGGCGACGCCCAGGTTGCCCTTGTCCGTGAACTCGCTTCCGGTCAGGGTGTCGGCGACGGCCCAGGGGCCGTTGATCATCATCGCGACGTCGCCGTTCTTGAACGCCTGCATCATGTTCTCCCAGCCGTCCGAGGCATCCGTCTTCGCGGTGCCGTCGTCGACCAGTTCCTTGACCGCCTTGAACGCCTTGACGCCCTCGGGCTTGTCGATGGTGACGCTCTTGGAGCCGGCGTCGACCATGTCGCCGCCCTCGCCGTACAGGAAGGAGAGGAAGTAGTACGGGTCGTCGCCGCGGAGGTAGAGGCCGGTCTTGCCGGTCTTGTCCTTGATCTTCTTGGCGACGGTCTTGAGGTCGTCCAGGTTCGCGGGCGCCTCGACGCCGGCCTCCTTGAACATCTTCTTGTTGTAGAAGACGCCCATGGAGTCGATGACCTGCGGGACGGCGAAGGTCTTGTCCTCGTACTTGGTGGACGCGACGGCCTGCTTGAGGAAGTCGTCCTGGTTCTTCAGGGCGGCGGTGCCGTCCAGCGGCGCCAGGTAGCCGAGGTTGGCGAAGTCCGGCGTCCAGGCGACCTCGGAGCGGATCACGTCGGGCGCGCCGTCGCCGGCCTGGGCGGCGTTCTTGAACTTGTTCTGCGCCTCGCCGAAGGGCACGTTGACGTACTTGACGTCGACCTTCGGGTGCTTCTTCTCGAAGCCCTCGGCCAGCTTCTTGAAGACCTTGTCCTCGCTGCCGACGCTGGAGGTGTCCCACCAGGTAACCGTGCCGGAGAGCTCGCCCGAGCTCTTGCTGCCGGTCTCGTCGTCGCTGCCGCAGGCGGTCGCCGCGAGCGCCAGGGCCGCGACCAGGGCGGTGGCCGTTATGCCACGTCGCATCTGAACTCCTTCAACTGCCGTACCGCTCCGTCGCGGCGCCGGGTCGACGTGAACGTAACAAGGATGAAAGACGACCGAAAGACCTTGCGGAAGATTTCTGCAAGCCCTGGTGATCGTTACATTCGCGTGTCCTCAAGGTTGCCGTCAAGCCCCTTGACGACCGTCACTCACCCCTGGCAGGGGTGGGCGGGCCTGGCCATATCCGCAGGGCGACGATCCGACAGCGGTCCGCGATCCGGGCCCGCAAGTCCTTGCAAGACGTTGCCGGACGCCCGCTCGAAACCCCTTCCCGTACGGCCCCACGCACAGTGGGCAATCCGACACGGGCCCGGTACAGTCGCATCCCATGACCGCACGGCTTGCCGATATCGCAACTCAGGCGGGGGTCAGCGAAGCGACGGTCAGCCGGGTCCTGAACGGCAAGCCCGGAGTAGCGGCGGCCACCCGCGAATCCGTCCTCGCGGCGCTCGACGTCCTCGGCTACGAACGCCCGGTGCGGCTGCGCAGGCGCAGCGCGGGGCTGGTCGGACTGATCACCCCGGAGCTGGAGAACCCGATCTTCCCGGCGCTGGCGCAGGTCATCGGCCAGGCGCTGACGCGGCAGGGCTACACCCCGGTGCTGGCGACCCAGACCCCCGGCGGCTCCACCGAGGACGAACTCACCGAAATGCTGGTGGACCGGGGCGTCTCGGGCATCATCTTCGTCTCCGGGCTGCACGCGGACACCTCGGCCGACATGCAGCGCTACGAGCAACTGCGCGGCCAGGGTGTCCCCTTCGTCCTGGTGAACGGCTTCTCCGCCAAGGTGCAGGCGCCGTTCATCTCCCCGGACGACCGGGCGGCGATGCGGCTGGCGGTGACACATCTGGTGGCGCTCGGCCACACCCGGATCGGCCTGGCGGTCGGCCCCAAGCGCTTCGTGCCGGTGCTCCGCAAGATCGAGGGCTTCCACGCGACGATGCGGGAGCAGCTGGGCCTCGCCGAGGAAGAGATCGAGGAACTGGTCCAGCACTCCCTGTACACGCTGGAGGGCGGCCAGGCCGCCGCCACCGCCCTGATGGAACGCGGCTGCACGGCGGTCGTGTGCGCGAGCGACATGATGGCGCTCGGGGCGATCCGGGCGGCGCGCCGGGAGTCCAGGGAAGTGCCCCGGGACCTCTCCGTGGTCGGCTACGACGATTCGCCGCTCATAGCGTTCACGGATCCGCCGCTGACGACGATCCGGCAGCCGGTGACGGCGATGGGCCAGGCAGCGGTCCGTACGCTCCTGGAGGAGATCGGCGGAACCCCGGCTCCGCACAGCGAGTTCGTCTTCATGCCCGAGCTGGTGGTACGCGGCTCGACGGCCGCCGGACCCGCAGGCGGCTCAGGGTCGGTCCCTCGTCCTTGAGACGCAGGACGTGCGACCGGAACCCGACCGGAGGATGATCGTAGGCAGAGGAAGCTCTATGGAAGACTCTCTGCCTATGGGTGAAACACAGGTGACAGCACAGGAAGGCCGGTCGGCGGCCGGTCCTTCACCCATCGCGGCCGAGGCGGCCCCCGGGACCGCCGCCGCGTCGTCCACCCCTTCCCCGGCCTCCGGGAAGACCGGTTGGCAGGCCCGCATCCGCTCGCTGCGGACGCCCGGCCGGCCCCGGCTCTGGTTCGAGATCCTGCTCATCGCGGTCAGTTACTGGCTGTACTCACTCGTGCGCAATGCCGTCCCCGAGCAGAAGGCGGCGGCGCTGGCCAACGCGGACTGGATCTGGTCGGCGGAGAAGTCCCTGGGCCTCGCCTTCGAGGAATCGGTCAATCACGCGGTCAATTCCGTGACATGGCTGATCGTGTCGATGAACTACTACTACGCGACGCTGCATTTCGTCGTGACCATCGGCGTGCTCGTCTGGCTGTTCCGCCGCCATCCGGGCCGTTACGCGGCGACCCGGCTGGTCCTCTTCGCGACGACGGGCGTGGCCCTGCTCGGCTACTACCTCTACCCTCTGGCGCCACCCCGTCTGATGAACGGGGCGAACTTCATCGACACGGTGCTCGTCCATGAGACGTGGGGCTCGATGGCGTCGGGCAACTTCAAGAACATGTCGAACCAGTACGCGGCGATGCCGTCGATGCACATCGGCTGGTCCCTCTGGTGCGGCCTGACGATCTTCGCTCTGGCCTCGGCGCCGTGGGCTCGCATCCTGGGGCTGCTCTACCCGACGCTCACCCTGGTCGTCATCGTGGCCACCGCCAACCACTTCTGGCTGGACGCGGTGGGCGGCATGGCCTGCCTCGCGTTCGGTTACGCGGTCTCCCGCGTCTGGTACGGCTCGCTGCCGCACCACTTGCCGAAGTGGGTGCCCGGGGCGAGGAAGGGCCGGCTGACCGGACTGCGCGCCGCCCGCCTGCCACGCCCGGCGTCCGAACCGGAGCCGAAGGCGAAGGCCGGGGCGGACGCGAAGGCCGGGGCGGACGCGGAGCCCGAGGCGGGGGTGGAGCCCGAGGCGGGGGTGGAGCCCGAGCCGGAGGCGGCCGGGGCGCGCAGGTCGTAGTCCTCGCACGGCGAGTCACGGGGTGGGGGCGGGCGTCGTGTCCGCCCCCACCCCGTTTCCGTACCCTTGCGGGCTGCTCCTTCGGCCCTGCGCGCCACGCCCTGCCCCGGGCCGTTCCGCAACCTGCTTCAGGACCACCCGCGCCACCCTTTCCGTTCAGGCACGCCTGCCCGTAGGGCACCGGTGGACTGCCCGTCCGCTTCTGGACCGGACGGGCCCGGTCCGGAAAGCTGGACGTCTCGTCACCGAGGAGACCCCCTTGCGCGCATACGACCACGACAAGACGACGGACTCCGCGACGTCGCAGGGACCGGCCCGCCGGGGCCCGGCCGGGGCCGGCACCCCGCCGCAACGGTTCCTCGCCCAGCAGGGCGCCGTGGGCAACGCCGCCGTGGTCCAGATGCTGCGGGCGGGACAGCCCGCCGGGCAGGACCGGCACCGGCACAGCGAGGACTGCGGCCACCAGCCGGCCGCACAGCCCACCGTGCAGCGTGCGGGTAGCCCGCACGCCACCCCCATGGACATCGACAAGCGGGACTTCTCCGACGCCGAGGAGCTGTCGGACGGCGGGACCGACTCCGAGGCGGCGGAGTACGACTACGGCACGTTCATGGGCGAACGGGCGAACCACCTGCGGGAGACCACACCGACGCCGCAGGAGGCGGCGGGCTTCGGCGAGAGCACGTACGGCATCGACCCGGGCAAGGTGAAGTCGATGCGCGAGGACCGCAAGCAGGGGCGCGATGTCCCGCCGCTGCGCTACCGCAAGGACAACGAACTGCTGTACCGGTGGGACAGCAGGACACCGGACCAGATCCTCGGCAAAGGATTCACGCCCTGGAACGAGAAGATTCCCGCGAGTCTGCGGCACTACCAGAAGCTGCTGCAGAAGACCGGGTTCGTCAGCACCACCCGCTCCCCCGGCGGGTACGTACCGGACTGGGCGCGACAGCCGGACGGCAGCGGCTACCGCTATGTGATCAACGCCCCCGGCGGCATCGACCTCGTGGACACGCTGGGCACCACGTCCTTCGTCCAGCAGCAGGAGGTCATCTTCTGGAAGGGCATCCGGCCCGGCCACATCCTGCGCGCGGAACTGTGCGACAAGAACGGCAAGGTCATCAAGGTGATCCCCAGCGCCGCGAAGGCCGATCCGGACGCGATGGACATCGACGGCTGACGCCGCCCGAGCGCCAGGGTTCCTTCAGCCGGGCGCGGACGAGACGTGCAGGCGCGCTTCAGTCCTGGGCGGTCTGCCGGCCCTTCCTCGATTCCATGAATCTCCCCACGCCGTACAGCGCGGACGAGATACCGAACAGTCCGAGAGCCCACCACCATCCGAACGTGCTCCGCTGAGACCGTTCCATGTCGGCGTAGCTCATGGTGGTGCTGATGCCGTTGGACCCGATGAGATTGCAGTGATCGGTCGGAGCCATCGCGTCGCCGCCACAGGTGACCGGCCCTGTGGACATCGCCAGGTGATACGCCGCAAAGAGGAGAAAAACCAGGCCGAGCGCACCGAATATCCCGGACAGCACCTTCATGGGATGCATGGAGATTCCCCCGCTTCCTTGAAACGACCTCGACCAGTATCGCCCGTGAGCCGAGCTCGAGGAGCCCCCGCGGGCCGACCGGACACCCCCTAGCCCGCCGCCCCGTAGAACCGCTCCTCCACCACCGCCCGAGCCCGCCGAGTGATCCGCCGGTAGTCGTCCAACATGTCCCCGACATGCCCCGGCTCGTACCCCAGATACCGCCCCACCGCGGCCACCTCCCGCGGATCCGACGGGAACGTGTCGCCCGGCCGCCCCCGCACCAGCATCACCGCGTTGCGCACCCGCGCCGCCAGCACCCACGCCTCGTCCAGCGTCTGCGCGTCCTCCGCCGGGATCAGGTCGGCCGCGCACGCGGCGGCCAGCGCCTCGCGCGTACGCGTCGTACGCAGGCCCGGCTCCGCCCACCCGTGCTGCATCTGCATCAGCTGCACGGTCCACTCGACGTCGCTCAACCCGCCCCGCCCCAGCTTCGCGTGGAGCGTGGGGTCCGCGCCGCGCGGCATCCGCTCGGACTCCATCCGCGCCTTGAGCCGGCGGATCTCGCGTACGGCGTCCTCGCCGAGCCCCTCCATCGGGTACCGCAGCGGATCGACCAGCTCAATGAATTCGCGCCCCAACTTCTCGTCGCCCGCCATGTGTTCGGCCCGCAGCAGCGCCTGGCTCTCCCAGACCAGCGACCAGCGCCGGTAGTAGGCCCCGTACGACTTCAGCGTGCGCACCATCGGCCCGGTCTTGCCCTCGGGGCGCAGATCGGCGTCGATGAGCAACGGCGGGTCGGCGGTCGGCAGTTGGAGGAGCCGTCGCATCTCGGAGACGACCGCGCCGGCCGCCCGCCCCGCCTCCTCGTCGCTCACGCCCTCGCGCGGCTGATGGACGAAGAGGACGTCCGCGTCGGAGCCGTAACTCAGCTCGTGCCCGCCGAAGCGGCCCATGCCGATGACGGCGAACCGGGTCGGCAGGGTGTCGCCCCACTGCGCGCGGACCGCGGCCCGCAACGCGCCCGCGATCGTGGCGGCGTTGAGGTCGGTGACGGCCGAGCCGACCCGGTCGACGAGGGCCCCGTGGTCCTGCTCGGCGGGGCTGTCCTCGGTGCCGTACGAGCCGATGAGGTCGGCGGCCGTCGTACGGAACAGCTCCCGGCGGCGCACCCCGCGCACCACCGCGACGGCCGACTCCGCGTCCCCGGCCCGCCCCACCGCGGCCAGCACCTCCTGCTCCAGGTGGCCCCGGCTGCGCGGCGTGAGCCCTTCCGGGTCGCCGAGGATCGCCACCGCCTCCGGGGCCCGCATCAGCAGGTCCGGGGCGAGGCGGCCGGCGGAGAGGACCCGGGCGAGGTTCTCCGCCGCCGCCCCCTCGTCGCGCAGGAGCCGCAGGTACCACGGGGTCTTGCCGAGCGCGTCGGACACCTTCCGGAAGCCGAGGAGCCCGGCGTCCGGGTCGGCGGAGTCCGCGAACCAGCCGAGCAGCACCGGCAGCAGGGTGCGCTGGATGGCGGCCTTGCGGGTCACCCCGGAGGAGAGGGCCTCCAGGTGCCGCAGGGCGGCGGACGGGTCGGCGTACCCGAGGGCCTCCAGGCGGATCGCGGCGGCCTTCGCGCTGAGCCGGGACTCGGCGGGGGCCAGCTGGGCGACGGCGTCCAGCAGCGGCCGGTAGAAGATCTTCTCGTGCAGCCGCCGTACGACGGAGGCGTGCCGCCGCCAGGCCTTGTTCAGCTCGGCCACCGGATCGGTGCGCATCCCGAGCGACCGGCCGAGCCGCCGCAGGTCCGCCTCGTCCTCGGGGACCAGGTGGGTGCGGCGGAGCCGGTAGAGCTGGATACGGTGCTCCATGGCGCGCAGGAAGCGATACGCCTCGTCCAGCTGGGCGGCGTCCGCGCGGCCGACGTACCCGCCCTCGGCGAGCGCCCGCAACGCCTTGAGGGTGGAGCCGCTGTGCAGGGATGCGTCGCTGCGCCCGTGCACCAACTGGAGGAGCTGGACGGCGAATTCGACGTCCCGCAGCCCGCCGGGACCGAGCTTCAGCTCCCGCTCGATCCGGTCGGCGGGGATGTTGTCGACGACCCGGCGGCGCATCTTCTGCACGTCGGGGACGAAGTTCTCCCGGTCGGCGGCCCCCCAGACGAGCGGCGACACCGCCTCGACGTACTCGGCGCCCAGCTCGGGGTCGCCGGCCACGGCCCGCGCCTTCAACAGGGCCTGGAACTCCCAGGTCTTGGCCCAGCGCTGGTAGTAGGCGAGGTGGGAGCTGAGGGTGCGCACGAGCGGCCCGTTACGGCCCTCGGGGCGGAGGTTGGCGTCGACCTCCCAGATGGTGCCCTCGACGGTGGTCTCGGAGCAGATCCGCATCATGTGGGCGGCCAGCCGGGTGGCGGCCTGCATGGCCTTGGTCTCGTCGACCCCGTCGCGCGCCTCCCCGACGAAGATCACGTCGACGTCGGAGACGTAGTTCAGCTCCCGCCCGCCGCACTTGCCCATCGCGACGACGGCGAGACGGCACTGCGCGGCGTCCTCGGGGGCGGCCGTACGGGCGATGGCGAGGGCGGCGCGGAGGGTGGCGGTGGCAAGGTCGGCCAGCTCGGCGGCGGTCTGGGCGAGGTCGGTCGTCCCGCACACGTCCCGGGCGGCGAGGGTGAGCAGGCACCGGCGGTAGGCGACCCGCAGCGAGTCCGGGTCGACGGCGTCGGCGAGCCCGCCCTCGAACTCGGCGACGCCGGGGTTCAGGTCGGCCGACTCGTACGTGACGAGCGCCTGCCAGTCACGCGGGTGCCGGGCCAGATGGTCGCCGAGCGCCTCGGAGGCGCCGAGGACCCCGAGGAGCCGGTCGCGCAGGGGCTTGGCGGTGACGAGGGTGTCGAGCAGCACCTGCCGCTCGCCCTCCTCCCCCGCCTCCACGATCCGGACCAGCCCGCGCAGGGCCAGATCCGGGTCGGCGGTGGCTCCGAGCGCCTCCAGGAGGACCGGATCCGACCGTACGGAGGCCAGCGCGTCCAGGTCGAGGAGCTGCTCGGCGGCGGACGGGTCGGTGAATCCGTGCCGCAGCAGCCTGGTGAACGTACTGCTTCTGCGCCCCGGCGCGGTCGTCATCCCGTGCTCTCCTGCCAGCCGAACCGAACTGCGTAACTGCTCGGCCGCTTCCCTGTCGGCGTCACAGCTCTCCGAGCCTAGTCCCGTACCGATGAATTCGGGGCGGCGGCGGAGTCCACCCACGGGGAAAACACCTGACAGCACCCCGCGACAGCACCGTTCGACACCACCCCGGAGGAACGATGTCCACGACCGAGCAGCCCCCGGCCACCGAGCTGGACGCCCGCTACAGCAGCGAGGGCGCGACGGCCCGCCCCTGGCCGGAGACGGCCGCCGTACTGACCGACGCCCCGCTGTACTGGCTCTCCACGGTCCGCCCGGACGGCCGCCCCCACGTCACCCCGCTCATCGGCGTCTGGTCGCAGGGCGCCCTGCATTTCTGTACGGGCCCGCAGGAGCGCAAGGCGCGCAATCTGGCGGCCAACCCCGAGGTGGTCCTGACGACGGGTGCGAACACCCTGGACGCCGGCTTCGACGTCGTGGTGGAGGGCCGGGCGGACCGGGTGACGGACCACGAGCGGCTGACCGCCCTGGCCCGGGAGTGGGAGGCGAAGTACGGCGACGACTGGCACTTCGACGTCGAGGACGGGAGCTTCGTCCAGGCGGGGGCAGGCCACGCCCATGTGTTCGCGGTCCACCCCCGTACGGCGTTCGGCTTCGGCAAGGGGGAGCCGTACAGCCAGACGCGCTACCGCTTCACGTGATCCGCCGGGCCGTCCCGACGAGGACGGTGGCGTACAGCTCTTCGGAGACCAGGACCCGGGGGCTCAGCCCGGCGGCGGCCAGGACGTCGACCGCCGTGTCCCGCTGCCGCTCGCTCGCCTCCACGAGCAGGCTGCCGCCGGGCGCGAGCCACTCGGGCGCCTCGGCGGCGACGCGGCGCATGACGTCGAGGCCGTCGCCTCCGCCGTCGAGGGCGACGCGCGGTTCGTGGACGCGGGCCTCGGCGGGGAGCAGTTCGACATCGGCGGTCGGAACGTACGGAACGTTGGCCAGGAGCACGTCGACGCGGCCGCGCAGGGCGGCGGGGAGGGGGTCGAAGAGGTCGCCCTCGTAGACCTGCCCGAGGCCGCCGACGTTGCGCCGGGCGCAGCGTACGGCGGCGGGTTCGACGTCGCAGGCGTGCAGGTCGACCCGGTCCAGGGCGGTGGCGAGGGCGACGCCGAGCGCACCCGAACCGCAGCAGAGGTCGACGACGACGGCCCGGCGGGGTGCGAGGGCCGCGGCCTGCGCCACGAGGAACTCCGTACGCCGCCGGGGCACGAAGACACCGGCGTCCACGGCGTAACGGCGGCCGTGGAACTCCGCCCAGCCCAGGACGTGTTCGAGCGGCAGCCCGGCGGCGCGGCGCTCGACGAGGACGGACAGCTCGTCGGGGGAAGCGGCGGCCTCGTGGAGGAGGAGGGCCTCGTCCTCGGCGAAGACGCACCCGGCACGGCGGAGGGCGAGAACGGTGGTGGAGAGGGAGCTGATGGGGTGAACCGGCATACGAGCGAAGCCTTTCGGGAAAACCGACGGGCGCTCGGCGATTCGTCCTAGGCCGTCCGGTCAGCTTCGGCTGCTGCCGGTGCTGCCGGTCGTCCGACGTGATCGCGCGGGGTGAGCACCCAGCCTGATCCAGCGGTAATGGGTCTCACCTCCTCGGTCGGTCTCCTCGTTCCCCGTGGCGTACGGGGGTCGTAACAGTACAACAGCCCGCTTCCGCACCCGTGCGGGGCGCGGAAGCGGGCTGTACGGGCCGTAGGGCGGCTCAGAGATCCACGCTGTCCCGCAACTTCGTCGGCGTCAGGAACAGCGACGCGACGACACCGACCACGGCGATCCCGGCCGAGATGAGGAAGATGTGGCCGGTGGCGTCCCCGTACGCGGCCCGGACGACGTCCTGGACCTGGGGCGGCATGGCGGCGACGTTGAGGGTGGAGCCGCCGGAGCCGGAGGCGGCGGGATCGATGCCGAGCTTCGCCAGCCCGTCCGCGATCTTCGTGGACACCTGGTGGGCGAGGACCGCGCCGAGGACGGAGACGCCCATGGTGCCGCCGAGGGAGCGGAAGAAGGTGATGGCTCCGCTGGCCGCGCCGATCTCGCTGAGCGGCACGGTGTTCTGGAGGACGAGCACCAGGTTCTGCATCGACATACCGACTCCGACACCCACACCGAGCATCCCCAGCGACACCATCACGAGCGAGGTCTCGTGGTCGACGAAGGACAGCCCGAGGAAGCCGAGGGCGAGGACGACGACACCGGCGACGATGAACGGTTTGACCTTGCCGGTCTTGGAGACCAGGCGTCCGGCGACGGTGGAGGAGACGAGGACGCCGGCCATGAGCGGAATGGTGAGGAGCCCGGCCTCGGTCGGCGAGTAGCCGCGTCCGATCTGGAAGTACTGCCCGAGGAAGACCGCGCCGCCGAACATGGCCATGCCGACCGCGAGGCTGGCGACGATGGCGAGGGCGGGGTCGCGGCGGCGGATGACGTGGAGCGGGACGACGGGCTCCTTGACCCGGGCCTCCACGAGGACGGCCGCCCCCAGGATGATCACACTCCCGCCGACCATCAGCCCGCTCTGCCAGGAGACCCAGTCGAAGTCGTCGCCGACGAAGGTGACCCAGAGGAGCAGCAGGCTGACCCCGGCGGCGATGAGCGAGGCCCCGAGGTAGTCGACCTTGGTGTCGGGGCGGCGGACCTCGGCGAGGTGCAGGGTGCGGGCGAGCATCACGGAGGCGAGGAGGGTGAAGGGCACGGCGATGAAGAAGCACCAGCGCCAGCCGAGCCAGGAGGCGTCGGTGATGAACCCGCCGAGCAGCGGCCCGCCGACGGTGGCGACGGCCATGACGCCGCCGAGGTAGCCGTTGTAGCGGCCGCGTTCCTTCGGGCTGATCATCGCGGCGATGATCACCTGGACGAGCACCTGAAGCGCGCCCATGCCGAGCCCCTGAACGGCGCGGAAGGCGATGAGTTGCTCGGTGGACTGGGCAAACCCACAAGCGACCGACGCAACGACGAAGATGCCGATGGCTATCTGGAGCAGGAACTTCTTGCTGAACAGGTCGGCGAGCTTGCCCCAGATCGGAGTGGAGGCCGTGGAGGCGAGCAGGGTCGCGGTGACGACCCAGGTGTACTGCGACTGCGTGCCGTCGAGCGACCCGATGATCTGCGGGAGCGCGACCGAGACCACGGTGGTGCTGATCATCGCGACGAACAGCACGATGAGCAGGCCACTGAGGGCCCGCAGGACGTGACGGTGGTCCATGGGTGCGGCGGCGGGGGCCCCGGCCGGGGCTTCGGCGGTGTCTGCTGCGCTCACGCGCAACCTCCGGAAAAGTTCGTACGAGAGGCCCGTACGAGGCGGTCTCACGGGTTGTCCGCGCGCGCCGGTACGGGAGGGAGAAGGCTTCACCATACATGCACACTGGGCAATTTTGCCCACTGCGCAAGAACTTCACACCCGGGGGATAATGCCCCCATGGACAGCAGCACCGCGGGACCGGGCCTCCGGGAACGCAAGAAGGAAGCCACCCGGCAGGCCGTGCACGAGGCGACCCTCCGCCTGACGGTGGAGCACGGCTTCGACCAGGTGACGGTCGAGGCGGTGGCGGACGCGGCCGGGATCTCCCGCAGAACGTTCTCCAACTACTTCACCAACAAGGAGGACGCCCTCCTCTACGGCGAGGAGCAGCAGATCAGGGCCCTGGTCCGCACGGTGCGCGACCGCCCCGCCGACGAACCCGCCTGGCCGGCGCTGCGCGCGGCGGTGGCGCAGTTCGCGGACCGCGTGGCACCCCCGGAGCGCGAGTGGGCGGTACGCACCCGCCTGGCGATGCGTCACCCCTCGCTGCTGGCCCGCCAGTTGGCCAACCACGCCACCCTGGAACGCGACCTGGCCGATGCGGTGGCGGCCCGCCCCGGCCCGTCGCCCACCCCCGTCCGCCCGATCGTCCTGGCGGCGGGCTTCCTCGCCTCGCTCCGGATCGCGATGCGCATGTGGATCGAGGAGGACCTGGCGCGGGAGCCGGCGGCGGTGATCGACGAGATCCTGGACGAGATGGGGCGGGGGTTCGTGTGAGGGTGGGGGCTTGGGCCTTCCCTCACGGCTCAGTTCACCGAACCTCCCTCGCCTCCCGCGCCGACATCAACGCCGACCATCGGAGCCCGCCATCAGCACCGCCCCTGAACCCGCCCCCTGAAACTCGGCACCCGCCTCAGGAGTCCGGCTGGTCGGAGTCCGGCTGGTCGATGCGGATCTCGTAGGCGATCTCCCAGCGGATGTCCGGCACGACGACGTCGGCCGTCTCCACGGGGCGGCCCTCGCGGTCGAAGTACGTGCGCTCGATCTCGATGACCAGGTCACCGATGGAGATCCCGAGCAGGTTGGCCTGTTCCCGCGTCGCGCGGGCCGGGCGGGGCAGTTCGATGCCGGCGGTGATGTCCACGCCGATGGAACGCATGCGCTCGACGACGCCGATCTTTCCGCGCGGGCCCATCTCCGGGAGCAGGACCGGCGTCCCGTCCGTGATGGCCATCGGCTCCCAGCTCTTGGCGAGTTGTACGGGCAGGCCGTCGGCGAGGAACTCGTAGTCGGTCACCACGCAGAGGTCGCCGGGCTCGATCGCCAGCCGTTCGGCGATGTCCTCCGGCGCGGGAACGCGCGCCGTGCTGGTGCACTCCCAGTCCGCCTCGTGGTCGAGCTCGCTCATATCCGAGGCGAACGGACTCTTGTTCCGCTGCTCGCGATGGCGTGAGCGGATCATGCGCCGGCGCTCGCGGGCCCGGCGGACGTACGTGCCGGAGCCTGCGCGGCCTTCGAGGATGCCCTCGATGATCAGGCGCTCCATGGCCCGCTGCGCCACGGACTGGCCGACGCCGTACTCCTCGGCGAACCGCGCCCGGGACGGCAGCTTGTCCCCGACCGCCCATTCACCGGCTCGCACGCGAGCCCGCAGAGCATCCGCCACCTTCAAGTACGGCGTATCACGTGGCATTTGAGCAGCTCCGTGTGTTCGGCGTCGATATGGGCGTCGCTGTTGACAAAGCTAACCCATCAGGTTGAAGCTGAATACTCAGCATTACATGGAGTGACATTCGGTTCACCAGGGGAGAAGTGTGCGCTCTGCACAAGCGCGGGTTGCGGCGCTGACCGGCATGCTCGCCGCCGCCACAGGCACCGAACCGCGCGTGGCCACCGACCTGGACGTCTTCCGCGTCGAGGCCGATCTCCCCGCCGAGTTGAGCGCGACCGCCCACGCGGCCGTCCTCGCCGCCCTGGCCACGGCGGACCGCTACGGACACACCCGTACCCGCGCCGCCGAGTACGTCTGGGCCGAGATCAGCAGAGAGGCGAACGTGACCACGACCGAATCCCCCGACACGGCGTACCGCGCACTGCTCGGCCACACGATGACGTGCACCGCCTGCCGGGCCGGCTCTATCTGCCCAGACGCGGCAAAACTCGTCCGCGTCTGGCGGGAGACCCGCCGGTGAGCGCCGGCCAATGAGCGCCACCAGCCACATAAGCCCCACCATCCACACCACCCCCACCAGCGACGGAGGCACCTGATGCGCAGCACCCACCAGGCGTTACCGGCCCCACCCGGGAGGCCGGAATGATCACCCTGTCCCCGACGGACGTCCTCGACTGCGAGGCATGCTGGCACGCCCCGGCCACCGCCGCCCGGCAGACCCCCGCCGGCCGCGACCTGCTCTGCGAGGAGTGCGCGGAGGGCGACTACCCGCGCCGCGTCGACCTCTTCCCGCCGTTCGGCATCTACGGCCTGACGACCCGCAAGCTCCTGAACGACGGCAAACACGGCAGCGGCTCACCGAAGATGCCGCCGGACCCGGGCCCTCCGCTGCCCAACCCTCCCCCGGCTCCATCACCGCCGGGGACGCCTCCGGTGTAGAGCCGGCAATCCCGCCCTGCCCGCTCACTCCCCGCGCTCGGGATCAGCCGCCGAAGAGTTCGGGGTACGGGCAGGGCTCCGGCTGGGTCACCAGGTGGCAACGGTCGCCGCTGGTGATCCGCGATGACCGCACGATCTACGGCCCCGGCGGCAACGTCAGCCCAAATGGGTAAGGTGGCGATCTTCGGCGGGCGGAAGCCTCCTGGAGTTCCCCGAGGCTGTACCGATCACCATGCGCCCCGACACCACCCCCACCCGACTCCGGCTCGGCCTCGCCCTGGGCGGGCCGGCCGACGCCTTCAGCGGAATGACCGCACGCGCCGACGAGGTCCAGTGCGAATGTCACTGGGGCAGCCCTACGGAGCTGGCGCTGCTGAAGGCCCCGGACGTGCCCCTCTCTCCGAGTCTCCTCCGCCGCACCTGGGACGCCCCCGACTGGGCCGACCACGGGTGCTGTCACCGTGTGGGAGTACGGCCTGCTGGGCGACCAACTGCCCTGGGCCGCGTGGGACGACATGGACGAGAACGGTCTGCGCGGCGAGCTCACCACCTGGCTCGTCCGCCACGCGCCGACACGCTTGCGCGCGGAAGGCGGAAGGCCGCCCTCGACCAACGGTTGGAGGGGTGGGCGCAGAGGTCCCCGGGAGCCACCCCGGGACTATGGTGCAAGCCGCGGATTCCCACCCCCCTCGTCCTCCATGAGCACGGACAGTTCGTCGGCCAGTTCCATGCAGCGCAGGCGGGCCGGGGAGAAGTCGTAGGGCATTTTGCCGGTGGCTTCGAGCACACTCATCGCCCTGCCGGAGCTGAAGCCTGAACGGTCGTCTTCGGCGTCGCCGGGCTCAGGGTGCGCAGCGTCCCACGCGCCGAAGAGGGCATCGTCGTCCTCGTCGAGGCCCGACTCCTCCATGACGGCATGCAGGGCCGCTTCGAAGGCGTGCCGTTCGGCGGCCACTTGAGCGACTCGTGGGTCATCGACGGCGACGCTGTCGTCGAGTGCCTCTTCGGCGTCGTCGATGCGATCGGATTCCTCCCGCAGAGCGGGATGCGTGGCCAGGGCGACGAAACGCGTGGCCTGGACGGCTGCTCCGAGCGGGCCGAAGATCCGCTCGGTGACCAGCAGAGTGTCCAGGTCCGCCTGGCGCAGGGAGCCCTCGGGCAGGATCTTGAGACGGTCGGTGACGAAGTCGGAGAGCAGGCCCATCCGGCTGCCTTCGGTCCGCATCCGTTGCACGGCGGTCCGCTGCCGCCGCAATTCCGCCTCCTGCTCGGCGAGGGTTTCCTCCAACCGCTCCAGGATGCCCGCGACACCGTCCCCGCCGTCCGCACCGGCGGAGGCCGTGCCGGTGGCGAAAGCGTCACGGATGTCCTCCAGCGCGATGCCGGCGTCGGCCGTCCTGCGAATCCACAGCAGGCGGATCATGTCCTCGTACCCGTAGCGGCGGCGGTCGTCGCCGCCCCGCTCGGGCTCGGGGAGCAGGCCGATCTCGTGGTAGTGGCGAATCGCCCGCGGCGTACAGCCGACGAAGGCCGCCGCGTCACCGATCCTGACCTGGCGGGGTGGCATGAAGGACGCAGGCATGGGGGGGCCTTCCCTTGAAGGGGCGAGATGTGGGTCCACCGGACCACATGCCGCTACGGAAGGTGCAACCCTCTCCCCGTTCAGGACCGGGACGCACTGCGAGCGGGTCGACTCGATTGAACCCGGCGACCCGTCCGCAGTCACGTACGCGCAGGCGCTACAGCACCGGCAGCAGGTTCTTCAGCTCGAAGGCCGTGACCTCGCTGCGGTACTCCTCCCACTCCTGCTTCTTGTTGCGGAGGAAGAAGTCGAAGACGTGCTCGCCCAGGGTCTCGGCGACCAGTTCGCTCTTCTCCATCAGGGAGATCGCCTCCCCCAGGTTCTGCGGGAGCGGCTCGATGCCCATCGCGCGGCGTTCCGCGTCGGAGAGGGCCCAGACGTCGTCGTCGGCGCCGGCCGGGAGTTCGTAGCCCTCCTCGATGCCCTTGAGACCTGCGGCGAGCAGGACCGCGTACGTGAGGTACGGGTTGGCGCCGGAGTCGATGGAGCGGACCTCTACGCGGGCCGAGCCCGTCTTGCCGGGCTTGTACATCGGGACGCGGATGAGGGCCGAGCGGTTGTTGTGGCCCCAGCAGATGTACGAGGGGGCCTCGCCGCCCGCGCCGGCCGCGCGGGACGAGCCGCCCCAGATGCGCTTGTAGGAGTTGACCCACTGGTTGGTGACGGCCGAGATCTCCGCCGCGTGCTTCAGGAGGCCCGCGATGAAGGAACGGCCCACCTTGGAGAGCTGGTACTCCGCGCCCGACTCGTAGAACGCGTTGCGGTCGCCCTCGAAGAGGGAGAGGTGGGTGTGCATGCCCGAGCCCGGGTACTCCGAGAAGGGCTTCGGCATGAACGTGGCCTGCACGCCCTGCTCCAGAGCCACCTGCTTCATCACCAGGCGGAACGTCATGATGTTGTCCGCCGTCGACAGCGCGTCCGCGTAGCGAAGGTCGATCTCCTGCTGGCCCGGGGCGCCCTCGTGGTGGCTGAACTCGACCGAGATGCCCATCGATTCGAGCATCGTGATCGCCTGGCGGCGGAAGTCCATGCCGACGTTCTGCGGCGTGTGGTCGAAATAGCCCGAGCTGTCCGCCGGCGTCGGGCGGGTGCCGTCGACCGGCTTGTTCTTCAACAGGAAGAACTCAATCTCGGGGTGCGTGTAGAAGGTGAAGCCCAGGTCGGACGTCTTGGCCAGGATGCGCTTCAGGACGTAGCGCGGGTCCGCGAACGACGGGGAGCCGTCCGGCATCAGGATGTCGCAGAACATCCGCGCCGTGCCGGGGGCCTCCGCACGCCACGGCAGGATCTGGAAGGTGCCCGGGTCCGGCTTGGCGATCATGTCCGACTCGTAGACCCGTGCGAAGCCCTCGATCGCCGAGCCGTCGAAGCCGATGCCCTCGTCGAAGGCCTGCTCCAGCTCGGCCGGGGCCACGGCGACGGACTTGAGGAACCCGAGGACGTCGGTGAACCACAGCCGCACGAAGCGGATGTCGCGCTCCTCAAGGGTCCTGAGGACGAATTCCTGCTGCTTGTCCATTGCCACATCCTTGCAGTTCAGACGGTCCGTGCACCACCGCCCGGGGTAGGGGGACACTTCAGTATCGCGACCCGGGATTTCCCCCAGATTACGCACACGGTGTAAGAGAGAGCACTCGGCCACCCACTACGATCAGCGACCGAGCAGCGGTCGGCTTCGGGGCCTGCTCCCCCGCCGGCTTCCCGCCCGTCCGCGCGCCTCGGTCCACGGACCGTTCTCCCGCCTCCCGGCCCCTTCGCAGAAGGACTCCACGACATGAGCTTCGACCCCCGGTACCCCCAGCCGCAGGCCCCCGACACCCGCGCGCGCTCCACCCGCAACCGGGCCATCGCCATAGGGCTGAGCGCCGCCGTCGTGGCCGGTCTCGTCGCTTTCGGCTCGTTCCTGCTGCTGGAGAACTCCGCGGCCGACGAGAAGTCCGACAACGCCTCGGCCGCCCAGGACGGCAAGCACCCGGACGGGCACGACGGCTCCCACGGCGACGCCAAGGGCGGGGCCATCGAGGGGCTGAAGTCCTGGGACGCGGCGAAGCTCGGCCGCCAGCACGTGGCGGGCACGGTCGACTACCCGATGGAGCCTCCGGTCGGCGGCGACCACAACGCCTCCTGGATGAACTGCAACGGCGACGTATACGAAAAGGCCCTCCCGGACGTCAACGCCGTGCACTCCCTGGAGCACGGCGCGGTCTGGGTCACGTACAACGGCTCGGCCGCCGAGACGGATGTCGCCGCGCTCGCCGAGCGGGTCGAGGAGACCCCGTTCACGCTGATGAGCCCGTACGCCGGTCAGGAGGGGCCGATCATGCTCAGTGCCTGGGGCAAGCAGGTCACCGTGGACTCCGCCGACGACCCGCGGGTGGAGCAGTTCCTCGGCCAATTCGTCCAGGGCGCGCAGACGCCCGAGCCCGGCGCCCCCTGCACCGGCGGACTGGCGACGGTGCCGCAGTGACGGACTCGACCGACACGACGGACACAGCGGACCCGGCGGACCCGGCCACCGGTGCTGAACGGCGGAAGACCGCGCGGGTGCGGTGGGCGGCCGGGGCCGCCGTGGCCCTGGCCCTGCTCTTCGCCGGGGCCGCCGCCGTCGCCTCCGCCCGTGAGGACGGTGAGGACGGTTCGGCGCCCCGCGCGGCCGGTGCCCCCGCCTCGGACTCCGCCGACGCCGGGTTCGCCCGGGACATGGCCGTCCACCATCAGCAGGCCGTCGAGATGTCGTTCATCGTCCGGGACCGTACGGAGGACGAGGACGTACGCCGTCTCGCGTACGACATCGCCAACACCCAGGCCAACCAGCGCGGCATGCTCCTCGGCTGGCTCGACCTCTGGGGGCTGCCCAAGGTCGCGGGCGGCGACGAGCCCCCGATGGCCTGGATGGGCGGCAGCGGTGGGGACGGCGGGCATGAGCACGGTGGGCACCATCCGGACGGGGGCGGCGACGGTGTGCTCATGGCGGGCATGGCTTCGCGCGCCGAGCTGGAGCGGCTCGCGCGCCTCGACGGCGAGCAGGCCGAGGTCTTCTACCTCCAGCTCATGACGGACCACCACAAGGGCGGCGTCGCCATGGCCGAGGCCTGTGCGTCCCGGTGCACCGTTCCGGTGGAGCAGCGGCTCGCCCGGGGCATGGTCGAGGGGCAGCAGTCCGAGCTGGGGCTGATGCGCGACATGCTCACCGAGCGGAAGGCCCAGCCCCGGCCCTGAGCCCGGGGCCACGGCCCGGACGACGCGCGTCAGCTTGCGTCCCCGCGCCGGCGCACCCGAACGGGTGATTGCGGTCGCGCGTGCCCTCCCGGCCGATGACGATGGGTGCGCTCGGGGCCGTACGGCAGTGCCATCGGCACGCAGGAGGAAATCCCCCATGACGACCGCCAAAGACATCATGCACAGCGGGGCCCGCTGGATCCCGGCCCACGAGACCCTCGACCGTGCGGCGCAGCTGATGCGCGAGCACAACGTGGGCGCCCTGCCCGTCTCGGCCGACGGTGATTCGGACCGGATGGTCGGCATCATCACCGACCGCGACATCGTCGTCGGCTGTGTGGCCAAGGGGCACGATCCGTCGAAGGTCACGGCGGGCGATCTCGCACAGGGCACGCCCCGTTGGATCGAGGCGGAGGCCGATGTGGACGCGGTCCTGGAGGAGATGCAGACCCACCGCATCCGCCGGCTGCCCGTCGTCGAGAACAAGAAGCTGGTCGGCATGATCAGCGAGGCCGACCTCGCGCAGCACCTCACCGAGCAGCAGATCGCGGGCTGGGCGGAGAGGGTCTACTCGCGCAGCTGACTCCCCGGCCGAGAAGCCGAGTCGTGAGCGTGACGGTTGCCCGGCGCGCCTGGTCCGCTTGGGCGGAAGGGTGCCGGGCCGCCGTTCGTCCGTATACCCGCCGGGGGTAGGGTGGCCCGCATGGCGGGCAGGGCGCGGAGCAGGAGCGTGACGTACGGCCAGCTGATGCTGTTCGCCGCTCTGCTGTTCGGCATCGTCACCATGCATACGGTCGGCCATCCGGCGGAGCACAGCGGATCGGCGGCGATGTCGGCGGCATCCACGTCGATGTCGGCGTCGTCAGCCGCCATGGGCGAGCACGTCGGCCCGGCCCCGGCCCCCGTACCCGCCCCGGCCCCCGTACCCGCCCCGGCCCCCGTACCCGCCCCGGGCCTCGTCGACGCCGAGCCCCCCTCGCCGCACGGCTCCCCCGGCACCGATGCCCCCATGAGCGGGATGGATCCGCTCTCCGTCTGCCTCGCCGTCCTCGGCGTCTGGGGCCTCGCCCTCGTCGGGTCCTGGCTGCTCGGGCTGCGCGCCGACGGGCGGCCTCTCGGTACGCCGGTGGGGGCTGGGCTGCTGCGGGTTCTGCGGCCGATTCCGCCGCCCCGGATATCGGTGCTCGCCAGCGTCTCGGTGCTGCGTATTTAGAAGTGGGCGTCTCACCTCCGCCCTTTCACCTTCTTCACCTTCACCCGAAACCACAGCACTCCAGAGGTGTCTTCAGCATGCCCATGCACCAACCCCCTCGCCGCGCCGTGCTCGGCGCCGCTCTCGCCGTCGCCGGTACGGGAGCCCTCGCCGCCTGTTCCGACGGCGGCGGCGCCCACTCCCCCGGTGGGGCGCAGGATTCCGGTACGTACGTCTCGCCCGGCGGCAAGGAGGTCGAGGCCGCCGAGGCCGCGCGCGGCTCCGGGCCCGTGCGGACGGTCTCCCTCACCGCCGCCCGTGCCCGCCTCGACCTCGGAGACGGGCGGACCGCCGCCTCCTGGGCCTACGGGGACCGGCTGCCCGGGCGCGAGGTGCGGGTGACGGCGGGCGACACGCTCGCACTCACCCTGGCCAACCACCTTCCGGAGCCCACCTCCCTGCACTGGCACGGCCTCGCCCTGCGCAACGACATGGACGGGGTTCCCGGGCTGACCCAGCGGGACATCGCGCCGGGGGCCGACTTCGCCTACCGCTTCGCCGTACCGCACCCGGGGACGTACTGGTTCCACCCGCACTCCGGCGTCCAGCAGGACCGGGGGCTGTACGCGCCGCTGATCGTCGAGGATCCGAAGGAGCCGTTGGCGTACGACAGGGAGTGGGTCGTCGTCCTCGACGACTGGGTCGACGGGGTGGAGGGGTCCACTCCGGACGCCGTTCTCAAGGAACTCTCCGGGGGCATGGGCGGCGGGATGGATCACGGCGCGCACACCATGTCGGGGGCCGAGGAGGACGAGGGCGGGGAACCGGACGGCCGCGGGCCCTCGCGGATGACGATGGGCGCCCGCAGTGAGCTGCTCGGGGGCGATGCGGGGGACGTCGCCTATCCGTATTACCTCGTCAACGGGCGGGTTGCGGAGGATCCGGAGACGTTCCGGGCGCGGCCCGGTGACCGTATCCGGCTGCGGATCATCAACGCCGGCGGCGACACCGCCTTCCGGGTGGCGCTCGGCGGGCACCGGATGACCGTGACGCACACGGACGGGTTCCCGGTCCGGCACACCACGGGGGATGCGCTGCTGCTGGGGATGGGCGAGCGGTACGACGTCCTCGTCACCGCCGGGGACGGGGTGTTCCCGCTGACCGCGCTGGCCGAGGGGAAGAAGGCGGCCGCCCTCGCCGTGCTGCGGACCGGAAGCGGGGCCGCGCCCGCCGCCTCCGTACGGCCCGAGGAGTTGGAGGGAAAGGTGGTGCAGGCGGGGCGGCTGGTGCCGGACCCGTCCGTCGCGCTGCCCGACCGGGCGCCGGACCGGACGATCCGCATGCGGCTCACCGGCGGGATGGCCCGGTACGACTGGGCCTTCGACGGGCAGCCGTACGACGCGAAGCAGCGGCGGCCGGTGGAGGCGGGCGAGCGGGTGCGGGTCGTCTTCGACAACGGGACGGCCATGTGGCATCCGCTGCATCTGCACGGGCACACCTTCGCGCTCGGCGGGAACGCCGCCGGAGCCCGTAAGGACACCGCGATCGTGCTGCCGCACCGGTCGCTGACCGTGGAGTTCGACGCCGACAACCCGGGGCTGTGGATGGTCCACTGCCACAACGTCTACCACGCGGAGGCGGGGATGATGACGGTCCTCGGCTATCGGGCCTGAGGCCTGATCCCCTAACAGCGGGTCGGCGCGGGCAGCCGCTCCGACCTGCGGTTCCGGTGGGTCCGGGCAGATTTTGCCCGGGCCTCCGGGGCATCGCGTCAGAAAGACGATTACACTGGCGGACGTGCCTCAACTACGCCTCGCACTGAATCAGATCGACTCGACCGTCGGCGATCTCTCCGGCAACTCGGAGTCGATCGTCCACTGGACCCGGCACGCCGCCGAGCAGGGCGCCCACCTCGTGGCGTTCCCCGAGATGGTGCTGACCGGATACCCCGTCGAGGACCTGGCCCTGCGGTCGTCCTTCGTCGAGGCCTCGCGGCAGGCGCTCCGCGCGCTGGCCGCCCGGCTCGATGCGGAGGGCTTCGGCGAACTGCCGGTCGTCGTCGGCTACCTGGACCGCTCCGAGCACACCGCCGCGCGCTACGGGCAGCCCGCCGGCTCCCCGCGCAACGCCGCCGCCGTGCTGCACCGCGGTGGGATCGCGCTCAACTTCGCCAAGCACCACCTGCCGAACTACGGCGTCTTCGACGAGTTCCGGTACTTCGTGCCGGGCGACTCGATGCCCGTCGTACGGGTCCACGGCATCGACGTGGCCCTCGCGATCTGCGAGGACCTGTGGCAGGACGGCGGGCGCGTGCCGGCCGCCCGTTCCGCCGGGGCCGGGCTGCTCCTGTCGATCAACGCCTCGCCGTACGAGCGGGACAAGGACGACACCCGGCTCGACCTGGTCCGCAAGCGGGCCCAGGAGGCCGACTGCACGACGGCGTATCTCGCGATGATCGGCGGGCAGGACGAGCTGGTCTTCGACGGTGACTCGATCGTCGTCGACAAGGAGGGCGAGGTCATCGCCCGCGCCCCGCAGTTCTCCGAGGGCAGCGTGATCCTCGATCTGGAGCTGCCCGCGGCGGCCGCCGCGGCGCCGTCGGGTGTGGTGGACGACGGGCTGCGGATCGACCACGTCGTGCTGTCGGACCGGCCCGTGGACGCGTACGAGCCGGAGCTCGCGGGCGGGTACGCGGAGCGGCTGGAGGACGAGGAGGAGATCTACTCGGCGCTGGTCGTGGGGCTCCGTGCGTACGCTGCGAAGAACGGTTTCAGCAGTGTGCTGATCGGGCTCTCCGGCGGCATCGACTCGGCGATCTGCGCGGCCATCGCGTGCGATGCGCTCGGGGCGCAGAACGTGTACGGGGTCTCGATGCCGTCGAAGTATTCCTCGGACCACTCCAAGGGGGACGCGGCCGAGCTGGCGCGGCGTACCGGGCTCAACTTCCGTACGGTGTCGATCGCGCCGATGTTCGACGCGTACATGGAGTCGTTGCAGCTCACGGGTCTGGCCGAGGAGAACCTCCAGGCTCGGCTGCGTGGCACGACGCTGATGGCCATCTCCAACCAGGAGGGGCAGATCGTGCTGGCGCCGGGCAACAAGTCCGAGCTGGCGGTCGGTTACTCCACGCTGTACGGGGATGCGGTCGGGGCGTACGGGCCGATCAAGGACGTCTACAAGTCGTGGGTGTTCCGGCTGGCGAAGTGGCGCAACCGGGCGGCGGAGGAGCGGGGGCAGACGCCGCCGATTCCCGAGGCCTCGATCACCAAGCCGCCGAGTGCGGAGCTGCGGCCGGGGCAGGTCGACACGGACTCGCTGCCGGACTACGAGGTGCTCGACGCGATCCTGGAGATGTACGTGGACCGGGATCAGGGTCTCGATTCCATCGTGGCGGCCGGGTTCGATGCGGAGCTGGTGGCCAAGACGTTGCGGATGGTGGATACGGCGGAGTACAAGCGGCGGCAGTATCCGCCGGGGACGAAGATTTCGCCCAAGGGGTTCGGGAAGGACCGGCGGCTGCCGATCACGAATCGGTGGCGCGAGTCGTCCTAGCGGGGGCGGGTGGCTGCCGGGGGCGTCCGGCGGCCGCCTTTGTCCTCAAGCGCCGGACGGGCTGGGCTCTCACGTGAGTGTCCGGCCCGTCCGGCGTATCGGTTCCGTCCTCAAGCGCCGGACGGGCTGGGGTGGGCGTGTCGGTTCCGTCCTCAAACGCCGGACGGGCTGGAGGGGGTGCCGGGTGGGCTGGAAGCGGTCGCCCGGTTCGTCTCGGGCGAGGTTGTGGACGACCCCATGACCACCCGGGACTTCCGCCCCGGCCCCCGGTCCAGGAATCCCGCCGTCGCCGCTATCGCCAAGCCCAGCACCGCCAGCACCGCGCCCACGAACGCCGGGGACGTCCAGCCCCAGCCTGCTGCGATCGCCACGCCGCCGAGCCATGCGCCGCCCGCGTTGGCCAGGTTGAAGGCGGAGTGGTTGGAGGCCGAGGCCAGGGTCGGGGCGTCCTTCGCCTTGTTCATGACCAGCATCTGGAGCGGGGTCGTCGTCATGAAGCCGAGGGCTCCCAGCAGCACCACCGTCACCAGCGCCGCCCACTGCACGTGCACCGTGAACGGGAACGCCACCAGGACCACCGCCAGCGCGCCCAGCGAGCCGTAGAGGGTCGGGCGCAGCGCGCGGTCCGTGAGGGGGCCCGCGGCCAGGGCGCCGAGCGTCATGCCGATGCCGAAGAGGGCCAGGACCAGGGTCACGGAGGACTCGCCGAAGCCCATCGCCTTCGTGGTCATCGCCGAGAGGTACGAGTACACCGCGAAGACCCCGGCGAAGCCGAAGACGGCGGTGAGCAGGCCGAGGATCACCTGACGGTTGCCGAGGGCGCGCAGTTCGCGGCGTACGTCCTGGTGCGCCTCGACGGGGATGTGCGGTACCAGGCGGGCCAGGGCCGCCATCGCGGCCAGGCCGATCGCCGCGACCACGAGGAACGTGGCCCGCCAGCCGAGGTGCTGGCCGAGCAGGGTCGCGGCGGGGACGCCGACGATGTTGGCGACGGTCAGGCCGAGGAACATCGTCGCGACCGCCCGCGCCTGGCGGCCCTCGGCGACCAGCCGGGCGGCCACCACCGCGCCGACGCCGAAGAACGCGCCGTGCGGGAGGCCCGCGAGGAGGCGGCCCGCCAGCAGCCAGCCGAAGTCGGGGGCGAGCGCCGAGGCCAGGTTGCCGACGGTGAACAGCGCCATCAGCGCCAGGAGCATCTTCTTGCGCGGGATGCGGGAGCCGAGGCCGGTGAGGAGCGGTGCGCCGAGGACGACGCCGATCGCGTACGCCGACACGAGGTAGCCGGCGGTCGGCACGGACGTGTCCAGGTCGTCCGCCACGTTGGGCAGCAGGCCCATCATGACGAACTCCGTCGTGCCTATGCCGAAGGCGCTCACGGCCAGGGCGAGCAGGGCCAGGGGCATGGGGAACCTTCGCAATCTCGGGGCGGGGGCAGAACGAAGAGC
>NZ_JBHXJG010000061.1:0-32139 GCF_042723425.1 Streptomyces sp. NPDC058375
GCCCCTGACCGTTTCGGCGCCGGCCCTGCCGGACTGCCGGTCCGGGTCCTACAGGTGCGGGAGGATCGACGGCATCAGGTCCTGGAAGGTGCGGCCGTTGGCCGGGTTCCCGAGGGCCGTCATCTGCCATCCGCTGCCCGCGCGGTGCACCTTCGCCATGATCTGGGCGGTGTACTGGCCGCCGCCGTCGAGCGTGTACCGGGCGAGCTCCTGGCCGTTGGTCTCGTCGACGATGCGGCAGAAGGCGTGTCGGACCTCCTGGAACGTCTGCCCGGTGAAGGAGTTCACCGTGAAGACGATCTGGTCGATGTGGACCGGCACACGCTGGAGGTCGACGAGGATCGCCTCGTCGTCGCCGCCGGAGCCCGCGCCGCCGACCAGGTTGTCGCCGGTGTGCTTGACCGAGCCGTCATCGCTGACGAGGTGGCGGAAGAACACGACGTCTACCGGCTGCTTGTCGGCGAAGAGCACCGCCGAGGCGTCCAGGTCGACCTCGCGGGTGCGCGAACCGAACAGGCCACGGCGCGGGGCCGCCTGCCAGCCGAGCCCCATCCGTACCGCGGTCAGGGTTCCCCCGTCGCTCTTCTGCAGGCTGATGGCCTGACCCTTGGTCATATTGACCGTCACGCGCTGTCCCCTCTCGGCATTGCCCCGCAACCATCCGTGTGCGGTTTCCCCGCACCCTACGCATTCCACCCCGGGCGGCAGCAGGTTCGGTCCGTTTCTGTGTCGGTCTTGCAACACACCCGGCGCGGCCCGCCCGGTGCGGTGGAAAGGTGCCGGTCGCCGGTGACGGGACCGGCCCGGCACCAGCGGTCGCACCGGCGACGGGCGTCGGGATCAGGCCATGCCCGCTTCCTTCATCTGCCGCAGTTCCTTCTTCAGTTCGCCGACCTCGTCGCGCAGCCGGGCGGCCACCTCGAACTGCAGATCCGCGGCGGCGGCCCGCATCCGCTCGGTCATCTCCTCGATGATCCCGGCCAGTTCGGTGGCGGGCCGGTCGCTGACCACCGCGCCGGACTTGGCGGCCTTGCCCTTCGCCCCGCCCTTGGCCGCCTTGCCGCCGAGCGCCGGGACCGGGGCCTTGGTCTCCTTGCCCTGGCGGTAGCCGGTGCCGAGGAGCTGCTCGGTGTCGATCTCCTCGCGGGCGATGGTCGCGACGATGTCGTTGATCTTCTTGCGCAACGGCTGCGGGTCGATGCCCCGCTCGGTGTTGTAGGCGATCTGCTTCTCGCGGCGGCGGTTCGTCTCGTCGATCGCCTGGGCCATGGCCGGGGTGATCTTGTCGGCGTACATGTGGACCTGGCCGGAGACGTTACGGGCGGCGCGGCCGATGGTCTGGATGAGCGAGGTGCCGGAGCGCAGGAAGCCCTGCTTGTCGGCGTCGAGGATGGCCACGAGGGACACCTCGGGGAGGTCGAGGCCCTCGCGCAGGAGGTTGATGCCGACGAGCACGTCGTACTCGCCGGAGCGCAGCTCGCGCAGCAGCTCGATGCGGCGCAGGGTGTCGACGTCGCTGTGCAGATAGCGGACCTGGATGCCGAGCTCCAGGAAGTAGTCGGTGAGGTCCTCCGACATCTTCTTGGTGAGCGTGGTGACCAGGACCCTCTCGTCGCGCTCGGTGCGCTTGCGGATCTCGTGGACCAGGTCGTCGATCTGGCCCTCGGTGGGCTTGACCACGACCTCGGGGTCGACGAGACCGGTGGGGCGGATGATCTGCTCGACGAACCCGTCGCCGCGCGAGAGCTCGTACTTCCCCGGAGTGGCGGAGAGATACACCGTCTGGTCGATCCGCTTCAGGAACTCCTCCCACTTCAGCGGCCGGTTGTCCATGGCGGACGGCAGCCGGAAGCCGTGGTCGACGAGGGTCCGCTTGCGGGAGGCGTCGCCCTCGTACATCGCGCCGATCTGCGGGACCGTGACGTGGGACTCGTCCAGGACGAGGAGGAAGTCGTCCGGGAAGTAGTCGAGGAGGGTGTTGGGGGCGGTGCCGGGGGCGCGGTCGTCGAAGTGCATCGAGTAGTTCTCGACGCCGGAGCAGGTGCCGATCTGGCGGAGCATCTCGATGTCGTACGTGGTGCGCATGCGCAGGCGCTGGGCCTCCAGCATCTTGCCCTGCTTCTCCAGCTCGGCCAGGCGCTGTTCCAGCTCCTGCTCGATGCCGCTGACGGCCTTCTCCATGCGCTCGGGGCCGGCGACGTAGTGGCTGGCGGGGAAGACGTGGACCGTGGGGTCCTCGCTGATGATCTCGCCGGTCAGCGGGTGGAGCGTGGACAGCGCCTCGATCTCGTCGCCGAACATCTCGATGCGGACGGCGAGCTCCTCGTAGACCGGGAAGATCTCGATGGTGTCGCCCCGGACCCGGAAGGTGCCGCGGGTGAAGGCCAGGTCGTTGCGGCTGTACTGCATCTCGACGAAGCGGCGCAGCAGCTGGTCGCGGTCGATCTCCTCGCCGACCTTGAGCTGGACCATGCGGTCCACGTACTCCTGGGGCGTGCCGAGGCCGTAGATGCAGGAGACGGAGGCGACCACGACGACGTCACGCCGGGTGAGCAGCGAATTCGTCGCGGAGTGGCGCAGTCGCTCGACCTCCTCGTTGATGGAGGAGTCCTTCTCGATGTAGGTGTCCGACTGCGGGACGTACGCCTCGGGCTGGTAGTAGTCGTAGTACGAGACGAAATACTCCACCGCGTTGTTCGGGAGGAGCTCACGGAACTCGTTGGCCAGCTGGGCGGCGAGCGTCTTGTTGGGCGCCATCACCAGGGTGGGGCGCTGCAGCTTCTCGATCATCCAGGCGGTGGTCGCCGACTTGCCGGTGCCGGTCGCGCCGAGCAGGACGACGTCCTTCTCGTCGGCGCGGATACGCCGCTCCAGCTCGGCGATGGCCGTCGGCTGGTCGCCGCTGGGCTGGTAGGGACTGACGACCTCGAAAGGCCGCACCGAACGTTCGATCTTGGAAACGGGCCGCATGCAACCACCGTACGGCCCCCCACTGACAACGGCCTCGGTTCAGCGGTACCGGGCCCTTCCCGCGCCCTCGCGGGCGGTGCTCCGCAGGGGCCGACCGGCGCGCGGGACCTGGCCGGGCTCGCCGGTCACCGCCCTGGGGTCGAACAGGAGCACCACGGCGGCCAGGAGCAGGAAGCAGCCGGGGCCCACCAGCATCGGGCCGATCATCTCGGCGGGCCGGTCGCCGGGCAGGACGGCGGACAGGTCGGACGGCAAGGTGGGCGGCAGGTGCAGGTGCACGTCGAGCGCGGCCATGCCGGTGTAGTGCATCCCGGTCACCGCGATGGCCATCAGGATGCTCGCACCGAGGCCGGAGAGGACTCCCCGGAGCGTGACGGCCGCCCACAGCGCGCCCGTGGCGGCGGCCCCGGCGATCAGCACCGAGAGGACGACGAGGGGCGTGTCGTACGCGAACCGCGCGTCCATGCGCATGCCGGCCATGCCGAAATAGTGCATCGAGGCGATGCCGAGGCCGGTGATGGTGCCGCCCGTGATCAACGCCATGCGGGTCGCGCCCCGGTACCCGACAATGAAGATGCCGATGCCGACCATCACGACGGCCACGGCCAGGCCCGCGAAGGTGAGGGGCCTGTCGTAGGAGATCGGCGTCTGCTGGACGGTGAAGCCTGTCATCGCGACGAAGTGCATGGTCCACACCCCGGAGCCGATGGACAACGAGCCCAGGGCCAGCCAGCCGGCCCGGTAGGAGCGTGCGGCGTGCAGGGACCGGGTGGTGCAGCGGAGCCCGAGAGCGGCTCCCAGGGCGGCCATGAGGAACGCCGCGACCGGAGTCACCAGGCCGTAGGTGAATCCGTCGACTGTTCCATGCATGCGCGTACGCCCTTCGAGAATGCCCGGGGTCGAGGAGAGTCCCGAAGGGGCGAGTCCCGGCAGACAGACAAAAGAAGACGCATTTTATCGGCACCGCCGGGTGCCGTGCCCCGGCGGTGGTCCCCGGG
Source organism: Streptomyces sp. NPDC058375 (assembly GCF_042723425.1). NCBI lineage: Bacteria > Bacillati > Actinomycetota > Actinomycetes > Kitasatosporales > Streptomycetaceae > Streptomyces > Streptomyces sp. NPDC058375. Next base: position 3,969 of record NZ_JBHXJG010000061.1, read on the forward strand.
ACCGAAGGTTCCGTTCATGTCGTGGCCATCGCCGCCCCGCCGGGCGTTGGCGGGCCGCTGTCACTCTCTGCGTGTCCGCACACTCCCGACGTGAGGAGTCCCCGTGTTCGTCCGTACCGCAACCGCCTCCACCACGGCCGCCGCCCTGCTCGGCGCCGGCGCCCTGCTGCTGCCCGCCGACCGGCCCGAGGCTCCGGATCGGGTCTCCGCGCAGCGGGCGAACCCGGTCGTCGTGGCCCACCGGGGGGCGTCGGGCTACGCGCCGGAGAACACCCTCGCCGCCGTCGACGCCGCGGACGCGCTCGGCATCGACTGGGTCGAGAACGACGTCCACCGCAGCCGCGACGGGGTGCTCGTCGTGCTGCACGACACCGATCTGAAGCGCACCACGGACGTCGAGGAGGTCTTCCCCGACCGGGCTCCCTGGGCGGTCAAGGACTTCACCTCGGCGGAGCTGGCGAAGCTCGACGCGGGCAGCTGGTTCGGCAGCCAGTTCACCGGGGCCCGGATCCCGACGCTCACCCAGTTCCTGAACCGCCTGGAGCGCAACCGGCAGAAGCTGCTCCTGGAGATCAAGAGCCCGGCGACCTACCCGGGCATCGAGCGGGACATCATCCGGACGCTCGGCCGGTCGGGGTGGCTGGACCGCTCCCACGTACGGGACCGGCTGGTCATCCAGAGCTTCGGCGCCGACAGCGTGAAGAAGGTGCACACCCTGCGCCCCGACATCACGACCGGCTTCCTGGGCACCCCGGCGGTGGCCGACCTGCCCTCGTACGCGGCGTTCACCGATCAGATCAACCCCTCGTACGCGACGATCGGCGCCGACTACGTGGCGGCCGTCCAGCGGCTCAAGGGCCCGCACGGCAAGCGTCTGCGGGTGAACACGTGGACGGTCAACAAGGCGGCGGACGCGGTGAAGGCCCGTGACTACGGGGTCGACGGCATCATCACCAACTTCCCCGATGTCGTGCGCGACGCGACGAGCTGAGGCGGCAGGGGGCGGGCCCGCCGGTTTTCCGCCGACGGACCCGCCTTCCGGCCTCTACGTCGACGGCCTGCCTGCCGCCCCTTTCGCCGACGGGCCGGTCGCTGTCAGTGGCGGGTCGTACGGTGGTCGGCATGGACAGTTACGGGGTCGGCGACGGGCCGGCCGTCGAGTGGGCCGTGGTGGACAGCGGCATCGGCCCGCTGCTGCTCGCGGCGACCGGGGCCGGTCTGGTGAGTGTGTCCTTCCACGCCCGCCCCGCCGTGCGGGACACGGCCCTCGAACGGTTGCGGACCCGGTTCGGCGCGGAGCCGGTGGAGGCGCCCGGTTCGGCACGGCTCGCCGAGCCCATACGTGAGCTCGCGGCGTACTTCGCGGGCGAGCGGCAGGATTTCACCCTCGATCTTGACTGGTCGCTGACCTCCGGCTTCCACCGCGAGGTGCTCCGCGAGCTGGCGTCCGGGGTGCCCTCCGGGACGGTCGTCGGGTACGGGGAGCTGGCCGCCCGGGTCGGCCGGCCGGAGGGCGCGCAGGCGGTGGGCGCGGCCATGGGGGCCAACCCGCTGCCGGTGGTGGTGCCGTGCCACCGGGTGGTGGAGAGCGACGGGGGTCTGGGCGGATTCGGCGGCGGCCTGGAGACCAAGCGGCGCCTGCTGGCACTGGAGGGAGTGCTGCCGCAGCCGCTGTTCTAGGGTCTGCCGTCGAACTGCCGTCGTCGCCCGGGCGGTCCTGCCGCAGTTGTCGGTCGCCGTGGGGCCTGGTTTCACCCGTCCGAGTGCACGGTGGCGGCCGGGCGGTGGCACACTGCGCCGGTGACCCGACCCCTCTCCCTCCCCCAGGTCCCGGCCGTCGGCCTGCCCGCTCTCCAGCGCCGGACGTCGGCCGTGCTCGTCGTCAGCCAGATACTCGGCGGCCTCGGCGTCGCCATCGGCATCGCCCTGGCCCCGATGCTGGCCTCCGAGGTGAGCGGATCGGAGGCGCTGTCCGGGCTGGCGCCGACCGCGTCCGTCCTCGGCGCGGCACTGCTGTCGCTGCCGCTGGCCGCCCTGATGACCGCCCGGGGCCGCCGGTCCGGTCTGGTGCTCGCCTATCTGATCGGTGCGCTGGGCGGCGGCCTGATCGTCCTCGCCACGATGCTGCCGAGCTTCCCGCTGCTGCTGCTCGGCATGGCCGGGTTCGGCGCGGGGTCGCTGGCCGGGCTCCAGGCGCGGTTCGCGGCCGCCGACCTGGTGGGGCCGGGGCGGCGGGGGCGGGCGATCTCCACCGTCGTCTGGGCCACCACGATCGGCTCGGTCCTGGGCCCCAACATCTCGGCCCCGGCGAGCCGGCTGTTCCGCGGTACGCCGGTGCCCGAGGCGGCCGGGCCCTTTCTGTGTTCGGCCGCCGTGTTCCTGCTCGCCGGACTCGTCGTGGCGCTCGCGCTGCGCCCGGATCCGCTCCTCACCGCCCGCGCCCTGGCCCCGGAGGGCCCGGCGGGGCCGCCGAAGCGCTCCCTGCGCGCCGGGATCGAGGCCGTACGGGAGTCTCCGATGGCGCGGCTGGCCCTGGTGACGGTCACCGTGTCGCACACCGCCATGGTGTCGATCATGGTCATGACCCCGGTCGACCTGAGCCGGCACGGCGCCGATCTCCAGCTGATCGGGCTCGTCATCAGCGGGCACATCGCGGGCATGTACGCGTTCTCGCCGGCGATGGGGTGGCTGGCCGACCGGTTCGGGCGGCTGTCGGTGATCGGACTGGCCGTAGGGCTGCTGAGCCTCGCCGCGCTGCTCGCGGGCACCGCCGGGCCCCGGCACGGGCAGACCGCCGCGGGCCTGTTCGTCCTGGGCCTCGGCTGGTCGGCGGGGATGATCGCCGGTTCGGCGCTGCTCACCGACGCGGTGCCGCAGTCCGCCCAGGCCGCGGTGCAGGGGTTGTCGGACCTGACCATGAACGCGGCGGCGGGCCTCGGCGGGGCGGCGGCCGGGGTGATCGTCGCCCAGTGGGGGTACGGCCCCCTCAACGCGATCGGCGCCGCGCTGCTGCTGCCGGTCGCCGCGCTCGCCCCGCGCCGGAGCCTGCGACGGCCGGGAGCGGTCGGCGGCTGACGCGCCGCACGAACCGCGGCCGCCCGAACCTCGGACGACAGCCACCCGGCCACCCGGACCACAGCCGCCCGGCCACCGACGCGGTCACCGCTGCGATCACGGACGTCAGAGGCTGATGTGGTACGCCTTGCGCAGCGTCTCGTGAACGGTCCAGGTCGTCCGGTCACCCTCGCGCAGGACGCAGGCGTCCCCCGGGCCGATCTCCAGCGTCGCCCCGCCCTCGACCGCGACCGTCGCCCGGCCGCTGACGACCACGAACAGCTCGTTCGCCTCGGTATCGGTGACCACGCCGGGCGTGATCTGCCAGATGCCCCGGATCTGCTTGCCGTCGGGCGACTCCCACAGCACCTTGCCCGTCACCACGGGGTCTCCGGACACGATCTGCGCCGGATCGAGGGGCTCCGGTACGAGCTCGGCGTCCGGGATGTGTACGGCGAAGGAGGCGGGGACCTGGTCATATGTCGTCATGGCCGGTCACCTTAGCGACCGCTTCCGGCCACCCGGTGACCAGGACCCGCCGCGGGACGACCGTCCGTGGTTTGCGGCCCTCCCGCCCGCGACAGGGATGGGGGCATGCCTCAGAACTCACCAGGACCCTACGAGCCGGTGCTCTCGGCGGAGGTGCGCGCGGCTCTGAGCGCCGGTCTGCCCGTCGTGGCGCTGGAGTCGACGATCATCGCGCACGGTCTGCCGCGCCCCCGCAACCTGTCCGTGGCCCGGGAGCTGGAGGGGCTCGTCCGGTCGGCCGGGGCGGTCCCGGCCACCGTCGCCGTCCTGGACGGTCGGGCCCATGTGGGCCTCGGCGAGGACCAGTTGGAGCGGGTCGCCGACGACCCCGCGGTACGCAAGCTGGGGCACCGCGATCTCGCCCCGGCACTCGCCTCCGGGGCGAGCGGGGCGACGACGGTGTCCGCGACGGCGTTCCTGGCGGCGCGGGCGGGCGTCGGCGTCTTCGCGACCGGCGGGCTCGGCGGCGTACACCGGGAATGGGCCGATGACCAGGACGAGTCGGCCGATCTTCGGTTGCTCGCGCGCACCGGGATCACCGTGGTCTGCGCGGGGGTGAAGTCGATCCTCGACGTCCCGGCGACCCTCCAGCGGCTGGAGACCCTCGGCGTCGGCATCGTCGGCTACGGCACCGGGCACTTCCCCGGCTTCTACCTGAGCAGCTCCGGCGAGCCCGTCGACTGGACGGTGCACAGCCCCGAGGAGGTGGTGGAGGTGATCCGGGCGAAGGAGGCGCTCGGCGGCCCGGCGGCCGCGCTGATCGTCGCCAACCCCGTAACGGAAAAAGACCAGTTGGATCCGGTGCTGCACGACCGGGTGCTGGCGGAGGCGCTGGACGCGTGCCGGGAGCGGGGCATCTCGGGGCAGGGCGTCACGCCGTTCCTGCTGGACCAGCTGATGCGGCGGACCGGGGGCGCGTCGCTGGAGGCGAACCTCGCGGCCGTACGCGGGAACGTGGCGCTCGCGGCGCGGATCGCCGTCGCGGCGGCGGACGCCCGGTGAGCGGTCAGGGCTACCGACACCCGGCGAACGGTCAGGACTACGGACGCCCGGCGAACGGTCGCGGCGACGGGCAGCCGGTGAGCCGTCCGGCGGTGGGCGGTGGGCTGCTGGTGGTGGGGGACGTGGTCACGGACGTCGTGGCGCGGCACGGTTCGGCGCTCGCGCACGGCACGGACACGGCGGCCCGGATCCGTACCCTGCCGGGTGGCGCGGGGGCCAACGTCGCCTGCTGGGCCGTGCGTTCGGGCTGTCCGGACGTCCGGCTGCTGGCCCGGGCGGGGACGGAGTCCGCCGGCTGGCACCGGGAGGCGCTGGAGGCGGCGGGGGTACGGGCGTTCCTCGCCGTGGACGACGAGGTGCCGACGGCGACGGTCATCGCGCTGGTCGACGCGGCGGCGGAGCGTACGTTCCTGACCGACGGCGGGGCGGTGCTGCGGCTCGCCGTCGAGGACTTCGCGCCCACGATGCTCGACGGAGTCGGGCGACTGCATCTCTCCGGCTATCTGCTGTTCGCCGCCACGAGCCGGGCCGCCGCCCTGCTCGCCCTGCGCACCGCCGTGGAGCGCGGGATTCCGGTGAGCGTGGACCCGGCGTCGGCCGGGTTTCTCGGGGAGCTGGGGCCGAAGCGGTTCCTGGAGTTTACGGAGGGGGCGGAGCTGCTCCTGCCGAACGCGGACGAGGCCCGGCTGCTTACCGGGCTGCCCGAACCCGGTCCCGCGGCGGCCGAGTTGAGCCGGTGGTTCCCGCGTGTCGCCGTCACCCTGGGGGCGCGGGGCGCCGTGGTGGCGGCCGGGGGCGAGGTCGTCGGCCACGTCCCCGCCCCGCCGGTGCCGGAGCCGGTCGACTCGACGGGGGCGGGCGACGCGTTCACCGGCGGGTTCCTGGCGGCCCTGCTGGCCGGGGCGGACGAGGTGACCGCGGCGGCCGAGGGCTGCCGGGCGGGGGCTGCGGCCGTGGCCACGGTGGGCGGCCGGCCACCGGCCCGCTGAGAACGGGCGCCGCACCCCGCGTACGGCGAGGACCACCGTCGAGACCGCACCGCGCATACGACGAGGCCGCTGCCCGCCAGGGCCGCGCGGTTCACCCGCTCCCCGGCAGCCCCGACCACGCCGGGTGCGCGGGATCGTCCGCCCGGACCACCACGTCCGCCCGCTCCGAGGGCGACACCTCGTCCTCGTACCGGGCGAAGGCGGGCAGGGTCCAGCGTTCCGGCTCCGCCGTCCGCCGCCGCAACGCCCCCGGCGACAGCCGCAGATGGACGCTGAGCGCGAACGGGAACCAGTGCCCCAGCAGGAACGGGCCGTGCACGACGACGACCCCGCCCTCGGCCAGCGCGTGGTACGGGGTGCGGGTGGCCCGGTCCGTCGCGGGATCCCACAGATCGGGCAGCACCCGGCCCGAGCCGCCCGCCTCCAGCGGCCCGAACACCTCGCGCCACAGCGCCCCGGTGTCGAACCAGCCGTCGACGTACGCGTCCGGGTCCTGCTTGCCGTACTCGAAGCGCAGGCTCGCCGGGCGGAGGAACCCCTCGGTGGAGACCACGAGGACCGAGCGGCCGAGCAGCCGCAGCTCCTCGGCGAGGCGCTCGGCCGCCTCCCCGGTGCGGGCGGCCAGTGCGCCGTCGATGCCGAGGGCGAGCCAGGGCCCGCCGTCGTCGGCGGACAGCCCGTCGCCGTACCGGGCCAGTTCGCGGGCCAGCCGTTCCCAGGTGATCGCTTCGAGTCGCACGGCTCCATCATCGCCGCCCCGGTGGGAGGACGCTTCCGTACGGGAGGTCGAGGACGCTTCCGTACGGGAGGTTGAGGACGCTTCCGTACGGGAGGTTGAGGACGCTTCCGTACGGAAGGTTGAGGGCGCTTCCGTACGGAAGGTTCAAGCGCCCCGCAGTTCGGCGGCGAGCGGGCCTTCGCCGAAGACCTCGACGCGGCCGTCCTTCACCGCCTCCGCGAGCGTCGTCCCGCCCTGCGCCAGCTCCAGGCAGACCTCCGCGTCCAGGACGATCCGGGCGTCGGGGCGGTCGGCGGGGCCGTAGCCGTACACCGCTCCGTACGCCTCGGCACCCGGCAGCACCGCCTCCGCTCCCCCACCGACGTGGAGACCGGCATGGACACCGACATGGAGGTGGAACGCGCCCTCGTCGAGCCGGACTTCGAGGACGCCCTCCTGGGTGAGTCCGGGGAGGGCCCCGAGCAGCGGCAAGGCGAACCAGTGGGCCCGCACCGCGTCGGTCGGGCCGCGCTCGGCGAGCGCGGGCGCACCCCACGCGGCGAGGGCGGTGAGCACCGGCAGCAGGCCGTGGCCGTGCTCGGTCAGCTCGTAGACGGACGCGGCCGACGGGGGCGGCAGCTTGCGGCGCAGCGCCAGCCCGGACTGCTCCATGTCCTTGAGGCGGGAGGCCAGCACGTCCGTGCTGACGCCGGGCAGGTCGGCGTGCAGGTCCGTGTACCGGCGCGGCCCGCCCAGCAGTTCACGGACGATCAGCAGCGTCCACCGGTCGCCCACGGAGTCGAGGGCGCGGGCGGTGGCGTCGAACTGGTCGTAGCTCCGGCGGCGGACGGGACGTGCCGCTGGACGTGCTGCTGGCTGCTGCTGACGTGGCATGCGACGCAGTCTAGACATGTTGTTGGACTTTCCAAGCTCAAGCTTGGTAAAACCAAGTATCGCAATTCGGCTCGGGAGGCAGCGCATGGAGTTCCGGCAGTCCAGCAAGCTCAACGAGGTCTGCTACGAGATCCGAGGCCCGGTCATCGAGCACGCCAACGCCCTGGAGGAAGCGGGCCACAGCGTGCTTCGGCTCAACACGGGCAACCCCGCGCTCTTCGGCTTCGAGGCCCCCGAGGAAATCGTCCAGGACATGATCCGGATGCTGCCGCAGGCCCACGGCTACACCGATTCGCGCGGCATCCTCTCGGCCCGGCGGGCGGTCGTCCAGCGCTACCAGGCCATGGGGCTGACCGAGGTCGGCGTGGACGACGTGTTCCTCGGCAACGGGGTCTCCGAGCTGATCTCGATGGCCGTGCAGGCGCTGCTGGAGGACGGCGACGAAGTGCTCATCCCGGCCCCGGACTTCCCGCTGTGGACGGCGGTGACCACGCTCGCGGGCGGCAAGGCCGTGCACTACGTCTGCGACGAGGAGTCCGACTGGAACCCGGACCTCGCCGACATGGCGTCGAAGATCACCGACCGGACCAAGGCCGTCGTGATCATCAACCCGAACAACCCCACGGGCGCGGTGTATCCGCGCGAGATCCTGGAAGGCATTCTGGATCTGGCCCGCCGGCACAACCTGATGGTCTTCGCCGACGAGATCTACGACCAGATCCTTTACGACGGGGCCGAGCACCACAGTGCGGCCGTCCTCGCCCCGGACCTGGTCTGCCTCACCTTCAGCGGCCTGTCGAAGACGTACCGGGTGGCCGGGTTCCGTTCCGGCTGGATGGTGGTGTCCGGTCCCCGCCAGCACGCCCGCAACTACCTGGAGGGCCTGACCATGCTGGCCTCCATGCGACTGTGCCCCAACGCGCCCGCGCAGTACGCCATTCAGGCCGCGCTCGGGGGCAGGCAGTCCATCAAGGAGCTGGTCGCCCCGGGCGGCAGGCTGCACGAGCAGCGCGACCGGGCCTGGGAGCGGCTGAACGAGATCCCCGGCGTCTCGTGCGTGAAGCCGAAGGGCGCGCTGTACGCCTTCCCGCGCATCGATCCGAAGGTCCATCCGATTGCGGACGACGAGAAGTTCGTGCTGGACCTGCTGCTGCGGGAGAAGATCCAGGTGGTGCAGGGCACCGGCTTCAGCTGGCCTCGTCCGGACCACTTCCGCATCCTGACCCTTCCGTACGCTGATGATCTCGACGCGGCGATCAGCCGCATCGGCCGCTTCCTGAACGGATATCGCCAGTGACCTGTGCCCTCTGCTCCGTCCCCGTCCACACCCAGTTCGCCACGCCGGAGCTGGTGGGGGCGATCGTGGAGGGCGGGCTCGATCCGGCCGAGGATCCGGGCTGGGCGGGGTCGGGGGCGGGCTCACCCGCCGAGTACGCGCGCTGGGCAGGTCATCTGTGCGGTATGACCTGCCTGCGGATGGCGCTCGGCGCCGACGCGCCGTCGCTGTTCGCGCTGCGGGACGGGGCGTTGAAGTACGGGGCGTACACGGAGGACGTGGACGGGATGATCCGGGGCCTGGTCTACGCGCCCTTCGCGGAGTACGTGCGTGAGGTGTACGGGCGCGAGGCCACGGTCCACCGGCACCTGGACGTACGGGAGATCCCCGGGCTGCTGGACGCGGGCCGGACCGTGCTGGCCTCCGTCCACTACGGGATCCGGCATCCGGAGCGGTCGGCTCCGGGGCGGGGCGGGCATCTGGTGCTGGTGACCGCACGGACGGCGGACGGGTCCGGGGTCCACTTCCACAACCCGTCGGGGACGGACGCGGGGACGCGGGCGGCCGTGCTGCCGCTGACGGAGTTCGAGCGGTTCTTCGCGGGCCGGGGCGTGTCGTTGGGGGCGGCAGAGGCCTCGGGAACGGGAGCGGGCCCGGAGGCGTAGCCGGCCTCCGGGCCCTGTGAGTGCCACCCATCTCGCACGCCGGCACGTTTAAGGGTCCGGGTCAGTCATGATGTCGTCGCGTCCTGCCTTTGGACCACCGCAGATCGGAGCTCTGCGGGCCGGACTTGAACCGGCATCTCGACGCGCGCGGGCCCGGGCCCGTTCGATCCGGCGATCGGCGGCGAATGCTGAGTCTGGAGCAAGAGTCTGAGATTGACGGCGGTCTGCCTCTGCCGACTTGGGCTACTCCGGCCCGTGCCGGAGGGAGGATTTGAACCTCCACTGGAACCGCGCCTTCACGACAAGCTTCAGTTTCAGCTTGCGCTCCTCGCGCACCCAGGCCGCCTGAGACGGCGGCCGGGGAATCCATGGTCGGTCACCCGAAGAGGTAACCGAATACCGCATCACCCACCCGCTGGTCGGTGACCTCAGCGCCGTTGGCCTCCTCGCGGGCGAACTTCACGGCCTGCTGGAGCTTCTCGATCCGGTCCAGCAGTTCGTTGACGCGCCGCGCGGGCAGTGCCCCGGAGAACTTGACGGTCGTCCAGTACCCGACCGGGATGTCCTCGTAGTACACCTCGACCTGCGCCGGGTGCTTCTCGGTGGCCTCCGCCTTCACGTGGTTGCGGGGCACCTTCTTCGTGCGGAGCGTCCGGACCGGCTCGGTCTTCCAGGAGTCGGTCGACGGGTCCTGCACCCAGGACTCGGCCGCGTCCAGCACGGGCAGCTTGCGGACGAAGGTGTTGAGGTCGGTCAGCTGCTTCTCCAGGAAGAGCAGATACGACACCGGCACCTCGCTCACCAGCACCCGTCCTTCGACCTTCACATCGGCCCGGGCCGAGCAGTTCGCCCAGTCCTTCGTGGCGGTCACATCGAAGAGGCGGGTCAGCGTGGTAGCGGTGTCCCGCAGCACGTCCTCGGCCTTGACCTGGACCAGCGTCGACTCGGGCGGAAGCTGTTCGCCCTCCTCGTCCTTCGGCTGGTAGGTACGGGAGATCCCGGCCAGCAACGCGGCCTTCTGGAGGCCGTGGTGGGCCGCCGTCAGGTCCTGGTGCGCCTTGGACTTGACGCCCTTCTCCACTGCGATGATCTGATTGAGTTTCGCCACGTCGAGGACGCTAACAGGGCCAACGCCCTGGTGGCCAAGGCTTTTACCGTACGTAGTGGGGGTCGTCGTCCCCGGTGGAGTCCGGGATGGAGTCACCTGCCAGCAGAGCTCCGAGGGCGGACACCGGGTCGGGGTCCGGGGACGCGCGCGGCCACCAGTCGTCGGCGCCGGGGTCGGATTCGTAGCCGTACCAGCGCATGTCCTGGCCGAAGCGGAGCTGGAGCGAACCGGCCGGGTGGGTGAGGTGGTTGCGCCAGGGCGTGAAGCGCGGAAAGCCGGCGGCGGCGAGCGCGGGCCGGGCCCGGTCGAAAGGGCCGGCCGGTGGATCCCAGGGCGTTTCCAGGACCGCCAGGCCCTCGGCCTCGCCCTGGCGCCAGGCGGCGACGGCGCGGGCCAGGTCGGTGGTGGTGCGGCCGGTGGCGTAGGCCAGCTCCCGGTAGAGCGCGCGGGTGGTGGCGGTGAGCCCGGCGGTTGGGCGCGCGGCGGCGAGGCGGACGGCGTCCTGCCACGCGGTGAGCCCGGCCAGCGGGTCGCGGCCGGTGGTCAGCAGGGCGTGGGCGCGGGCGGCCGCGTCGGTGGCGAGGTGGTCCAGGCCCAGTGGGTCGCGGGCGCCGGGCAGGTCCGGGTACGACGGTGGCTGGCCGGGGTGCGGCGGTACGGGGAGGGGCGCGGGGAGCGGGGGCAGGAAGCGCGCGGCGAAGGCGTCCTGCGCCGCGACGGAGGGGGCGGCCGGGGCGGCGGGGCGCTCGCGGGCGGAGTGTTCGGCGTTGCGCCGGGCGAGCGCGTCCAGCAGCTCGCGTTCGCCGCGGCCGCGCATCAGCAGCAGGACGAACGGATCGCTGTCGAGCAGCAGCGCCGTCTGGAAGCAGAGGGCGGCGACATGCTTGCAGGGCCGCCCGTGGTCGGGGCAGGTGCAGCTGGGGTCGAGGTCGTCGGCGGCGGGCAGCAGCCGGACCCCGGCCTCCTCGGCCGTACGGGCCAGGGAGTGCGGCATCTCCTTGGCGAGCAGCGCGGACAGGTGGCCGGGCCTGGCGGCGACCGCGTCGAGCAGTGCCTCCCAGCCCGGGTCGGCGAAGGTGCGCAGGCGCAGCTCGGCGCGGTAGGGGCGGGCCCGGCTTCCGTGCACATAGGCGACGACGCGGCCCGGGGTGACGGTGATCGCGGCGACCTGGCCGTCGTCGGCGTACGCCCGGCCGCGGGCGAGGCGGGCCTCGTCCATCGACAGGGACTCCAGCGCGTCCACCCAGGCCCGGCCCCACCAGCTGTCGGCGAAGGGCTCGCCCTCGGCGGAGGTGCGGGCGGGCACCGCCTCGAAGGTGCGCCGCAGATCGTCCGGGCCGATCCGGGCGCGCGGGGCGGATCTGCGGGCGGCCGGTCCGGTGGTCGGGCGCGGGACCGGGCGCGGGCTCATCCGGGGACTCATGCGGGCCTCCGCAGCGATACGAGGTCGGCGAGGTCCCGGTCGCTCAGCTCGGTCAGGGCGCTCTCGCCGCTGCCGAGCACCGCGTCCGCCAGGGCCCGCTTGGACTCCAGCAGCTCGGCGATCCGGTCCTCCACCGTGCCTTCGGCGATGATCCGGTGGACCTGGACGGGCTGAGTCTGGCCGATGCGGTACGCCCGGTCGGTGGCCTGCTCCTCCACGGCCGGGTTCCACCAACGGTCGAAGTGCACGACATGGGCGGCGCGGGTGAGGTTCAGGCCGGTGCCGGCCGCCTTGAGGGAGAGCAGGAAGACGGGGACCTCGGCGGACTGGAAGCGGTCCACCATCCGCTCCCGCTCGGGCACCGGCGTGCCCCCGTGCAGGAGTTGGGAGGGGATCGCGCGGGAGGCGAGGTGCGCGGAGAGGAGCCTGGCCATCGACACGTACTGGGTGAAGATCAGGACCGAGCCGTCCTCGGACAGGATCGTGTCGAGCAGTTCGTCGAGGAGGGCGAGCTTGCCGGAGCGGCCCGTGAGCCGGGTGGGCTCCTCCTTCAGATACTGCGCGGGGTGGTTGCAGATCTGCTTGAGCGAGGTCAGCAGCTTCATGATCAGACCCCGGCGGGCGATGCCCTCGGCCGCCTCGATCTGCGCCATCGTCTCACGGACGGCCGCCTCGTAGAGCGTGGCCTGCTCACGGGTGAGGGAGACGGGGTGGTCGGTCTCCGTCTTGGGCGGCAGCTCGGGGGCGATACCGGGGTCGGACTTCTTGCGCCGCAGGAGGAAGGGGCGGACCAGCCGGGACAGCCGCTCGACCGCTTCCTCGTTGCCGAGGCCGGCGGCGGTGTCCGTGTTCTCCACGATCCGGGCGTGGCGGGACCGGAACGCCTTGAGCGGGCCGAGCAGTCCTGGGGTCGTCCAGTCGAGCAGCGCCCACAGCTCGGAGAGGTTGTTCTCGACGGGCGTGCCGGTAAGGGCGACCCTGGCCGGGGCGGGGATGGTGCGCAGCGCCTTGGCGGTGGAGGAGTGCGGATTCTTGACGTGCTGCGCCTCGTCGGCGACGACCAGGCCCCAGCTCTGCTCGGCGAGTTGGGCGGCGCTGGAGCGCATCGTGCCGTAGGTGGTGAGGACGAAGCCGCCGTCCGGATCGCTCAGGGTGCGGTCCGTGCCGTGGAAGCGGCGCACGGGGACGCCGGGGGCGAACCGGTCGATCTCGCGGTGCCAGTTGCCGAGGAGGGAGGCGGGGCAGACCACGAGGGTGGGCGAGGGGTGCGCGCGGTGCAGATGGAGGGCGATGAGGGTGATCGTCTTGCCGAGGCCCATGTCGTCAGCGAGGCAGCCGCCGAGCCCGAGCGAGGTCATCCGGTCCAGCCAGGCCAGGCCGCGCAGTTGGTAGTCGCGCAGGGTCGCGTCCAGGCCGGGCGGCGGCGCGATCACCGTGTCGTCGGCGAGGATGCGGGTCCGGAGCGCGGCCAGCGCCCCGGCCGGGACGGCGTCCACCCGCTCGCCGTCCACCTCCGCGCTGCCGGTGAGGGCGACGGCCAGCGCGTCCACCGGATCCAGGAGCCCCAACTCCCTTTTCCGCGCCTTGCGTACGAGGGCGGGGTCGACGACCACCCACTGGTCGCGCAGCCGGACCACCGGACGGTGGGCCTCGGCCAGGAGATCCATCTCGGCCTCGGTCAGCCGCTCGTCGCCCAGGGACAGCTGCCAGTCGAAGGTGAAGAGGTGCTCGGCGTCGAAGAAGGACGTGCCGTCGGTGGCCGATCCGGGCGCGGGCCGCACGACGGCGGCAGCGGTGAGCGAACGGGCCAGCTCGCGCGGCCAGTGCACCGCGACCCCGGCGGCGGCCAGCCGGGATCCGGCGTCGCTCAGCAGCTCGTACAGCTCGTCCTCGGTGATCGCGAGCACATCGGGGACCGGCTGCCCCAGGAGTCGTTCCAGCGGGGCCCAGACACGGGCGGCGCGGCGCAGCGCCAGCACCGCGTCGACCTGGGAGCGCGGCCCGAACGGCTCGCCCGCCCCGGCGTTCCACAGGGTCGCCGCGTCCACCACGTAGGTCGGGTCGGCGAGGCTGTGGACCTGCACGATCGCCGCGGCGGCATGGCGGACCGCCGGGTCGTCCGCGTGCTCGGGCCGCGCGGATCCGTCGGCGGCCTCCGCCTCCTCGCGGGCGGCGGTGACCGCGTAGGTGTCGGCGGTGTCGAACAGCTCGTACGCGGAGAGGTCCAGGCGCAGCGAGACCCGCACACCGGCGTCGAGGCCCGAGGCGACCTCCACGGCCCAGGCGGCGGCGTGGGGCAGATGCTGGGCCTCGCGGGCGGCGAACGGCGCGCCCATGGCGAACGCGGCGGCGGGCGTGCGCGGCAGCGTGTCGGCGACGGCGTCCAGGAACGCCCCGGTCAGGGACTCGGGGTCGGGCAGCCGGGGCGGATCGGAGCCGGGGACCGGCACCGCGTGCCCCTCGGGCGGCAGGGCGGCGGCGACCGCCCGCAGATGCGCGATGTCCTCGGCGTCCCGCGGACCGGCCCGCCAGGCGTCGTGGCCCTCCGCCGTGAGCCCGGGCAGGAGCCGGCCGCGGGCGACGAGCCGCAGGGCGTGCAGCGCGGCCGCACCCCAGCAGCGCGTGGCGGGGTGGGCGGACGCCTGCTGCCGTGCCCGCACGAGCAGGGGCAGCGCGTCCGCCACGGAGAGCAGAGCGGCGGGCGCCTCGGTGGTGCGGACGCCCCCGGGGCCAGCGGCCGGGTCCGGCCGGACGACCGTGAGCCGGGCGGAGGTGTACGGGACGGATTCGGGGCGCGCGGTGGCGTCCGCGTACGCGAAGGATGTCCCGCGCCGCTCCCGCGCACCGTCGTCGTACACCGGGCCGGTGCCGGTGCCGGCGTCTGCGGCTGCCTCTGCCTCTGCGTCGGTGCCTACGTCGGTGTCCGCGTGGGGATCCCAGAAGGCGACGCGGCCGTCCCTGGGCACCGGGCCGGGCAGGAAGACCGCGGCGCAGCGCAGCAGGCGGCCGACGTCGGCGGTCCGGGGCGCGCCGCCGGTGTCCCGCGCCTCGCCCTCACGGGTCCATGCCGTCATGCTCACTCCTCCTCCCACCCGATCCACGGATTCCGGTCTCCGTCGGCACGGATTGTGCTGACTCCGCGAGTCTAGGCGGGAGGTCTGACACCGCGGACGCCCACCGCATCACCCCAGCTCAGCAGCAGGGTGGCCGGTCGGGCACACGTGCTGCTCCGCGCATGGGCCCGCCACGCTCAGTGATGGGCGAACGGTTGCTTCGAGGAGGACCGTGCGGCGGGAGCGGGTGCGACGGCCGGTGCGGGAGCGGCGACGGGTGCGGGAGCGGCGACGGGTGCGGGTGGAGCGGTCGGTGCGGGTGGGGCGTCCTGCGCAGTGGGACCGGTCGGCTCTTCGGCGGGCGAGTCCTCAAAGGTGGGTTCTTCGGGGGTCGAGAGCTGCGCCGCCACCAAGGCGATCACCAGTTCCTGAACCATGACGGCCCCCTGGGAGGAAAGGCGGCGGACCCATACGGAACCACAGACCACATAGCGCCCTTTACGGCTTTATGCCCCATTTGGCCGTATGGAACGCCGGGCGAACCGCACCGCTCGCCCGGTCGGCCGCGCACGGGATGCCGGTGCCGCCCCGGCCGGGCAGGGTGACCAGCGCCAGCACGTCTTTTCGACGTACCGATTTCGCCGGACGAGCACCGGACGAGCAGACGAGGACCCGCCCATGTCCGTGACCGCTACCGTTCCCCGCCGCCGACGCCGCCTGGCCATCGCCGCCGGAGTCACGTTCGTCGCCCTCGCCGCCACGGGCTGCTCCGGGCTCGGGCGCACCGCGGTGGGCCCGGTGACGTACACGACGGAGCGCGAAGCGGTGATCCAGGTGAACAGCCCGTCGGTACGCGGCTGCCACCGGATCGCCCCGGCGGGGGCCCACGAGGTGGAGAACGGGACGCTGGTCGACGTGATCCTGTACCGCACGCGGGACTGCACGGGCGGCGGGACGACGTACGTGCCGACCCGGTTCAGCGATGTGACGGCACCGGGCAGCGGCCCGTGGCGCAGCTACAGCTTCGTCCACTGACGCGCGGACCCTCCGGGACGCGTGGACACCGGCACACGGACGCCGACGCGCGGAGCGAGGGGCGCTGTGCAGAGCGAGAAGCGCCGCCGCCGGTCAGAGCGCCGGGCGGACCAGCAGCCAGGTGCCGTCGTCCGTGAGGGTACGGTCCACCGCGAGCCCGGCCGCCGCGAGATGCCCGGCGAGGTCCTCGTCGGACAGCTCCCGCGACAGGAAGGTCTGCGTCCACCGCGCGTCGTCGAAGTGATACTCCGCGTGCACCGAGCGCACACCGTCGCCCACCGGATCAGCGGAGACGATCCGGACCAGGCCGCCGGACGGGTCGGTCCGCTCCCACGGCAGCTCCGAGCGGTGCGCCACGCCCTCGCGCTGGACGAGGACGATCCCGTCGTCCCGCACATGGGCTCGGCAGACCCGCAGCATTCCGTCGCGCACCCGGTGCTCGCCCGCGTGGACCAGGAACGAGCCGAGCAGCACCACGTCGAACCGCTCGTCGCCCAGGTCCAGCGACTCGATGGGGCTGCGCACCGTGCGCGCCCCGGCGATCTCCGCCAGCATCTCCGGCGACTCGTCCACCGCCGTCACCCGGAACCCGCGCCGCACCAGCGGGTGGGTCACCCGGCCCGCCCCGCAGCCCAGTTCGAGAATGCTCGCCCCGGCGGGGGCCACGCCCGCGATCACGTCCGGCTCCTCGCCGACGGCCAGCCGGCGATACAGCTCCACCGCGCACCCGTCCGGCGTGATGGCCCCGGGACCGGTCCCCGCGTACCCCTCGCGTACCAGTGATTCGCCCATGCGGGAGGAACGAGCTGTCGCCGGGTGCGGTTCCCCGCCCCGTCGGTGTTCCGTCCGCCGCCGGTTGGGTCCATGCTGGTGAGTGAGGTGATCGCCATGCGTACGGGCAGTGAACCCGCGACCGCCCGCAGTCCCCTCCGGATGCGGCTCTGGCTGAGCCTGTGGGGAATGGCCTGGGCCCTGTTCGGCCTGGTGGCCTTCGCGCTGAACGGGCGGCCCGGCTGGGCGGCGGCCTGTGCGGTGGTGCTGCTGCTCGCGGTGGTGGACCTCTGCGTGATCACGTACCGCATGCGCCAGGGCCCGCACTACCAGCCGGGCCGTGACGTTCCGCCGTACGAACCGGACCACGGCGACGGCCGCCCACGCCGACCGGGTGGAGGGCGGACCGACGGGCGGCCCTGAGCGGGCCCCGCGCCCCCTCAGTCCCGCTCGTCGAACTTCGCGGCCCGCAGGTACTCCGGCTTCGGATCCAGCGCCGCCGCCAGGCGGAAGTGCCGGGTCGCCCGCTCCGGGTTGCCGGACCGTTCGAAGGTGCGGGCCAGGGCGAAGTGGGCGAACGCGTTGTCCGGCTCACGCTCCAGCACGAGCTCGAACTCCAGCTCGGCGGGGCGCAGTTGGGCGGCGGCGAAGAAGGAGCGGGCCCGGAGCAGCCGGGCGGCGGTGTTCTCCGGGTGGGCGGCGATCACCGAGTCGAGCAGCTTGATCGCGCCCCGGGGATCCCGGGCGTCGAGCAGGTGCTCGGCCGCACGGAAGTCGATGACATCGGTCTCCGGGTTCCTCTCGGGCACGGCCCAGTCCTTCCCTCTCCTCACGCGCTCCTCGCGCGTTTCCACCATCCGCTTCCTCGCGCGTGTCCAACGCCCGCACCGGCTCCGGTATTCCGGCCGGGACGTCCCCGTACCCCCATACTCAGCCGGTGGCGGCGGCCCTGCGGACCAGTTCCTCCCAGACCGCGCGGACCTGCGCGTCCAGCGCCTCGCGCGGCCCGTCGTTGTCCACGATCAGATCGGCGACGGTCCGGCGCTGCTCGCGGGTGGCCTGGGCGGCCATCCTGGCACGGGCGTCGGACTCCGTCATTCCGCGCAGCGTCACGAGCCGGTCGAGCTGGGTCTCGGCGGAGGCGTCGACGACCACGACCAGGTCGTAGAAGGGGGCGAGCCCGTTCTCGGTGAGGAGGGGGACGTCGTGGACGACGACGGCGTCCTCGGGGGCCGCCCGCTCCAGTTCGGCGGCGCGGGCGCCGACCAGGGGGTGGACGATCGCGTTGAGGGCGGCCCGGCGGTCGTCGTCGGTGAAGACGAGCGCGCCGAGCGCCGGGCGGTCCAGGGTGCCTTCGGCCGTCAGGACGCCCGGCCCGAACTCCTCGACGACGGCCGCGAGTCCGGGCGTCCCGGGCTCGACGACCTCGCGGGAGATCCGGTCGGAGTCGATGAGGACGGCGCCGTACGAGACGAGCAGCCGCGACACTTCGCTCTTGCCGGCGCCGATGCCGCCGGTCAGGCCCACTTTCAGCATGGGCCGCAGCCTACGGGCCGGCCGGGGGCGCTCAGCCCTCGCCCTCCCGCTCTGCGAGGAACCGCTCGAACTCGCGGCCGATCTCGTCGGCGGACGGCAGGTCCACCGGCTCGGCGACGAGGTTGCCGCGCGTCTCGGAGCCGGCGACGGCGTCGTACTGGTGCTCAAGGCCCTCGACGAGGGAGACGAGCTCCTCGTCGCCCTGGCCGATCTGCCGGTCGATCTCGGTCTGGGTGCGGTGCGCCTCGGTGCGCAGGGAGTGCGCGAGGGCGGGCAGCACCAGACCGGTCGCCGCGGTGATCGCTTCCAGCGCGGTCAGGGCCGCGTCCGGGTAGGCCGAGCGGGCCACGTAGTGCGGTACGTGGGTGGCGACCCCGAGGACGTCGTGGCCGGACTCCATCAGCCGGTACTCGACGAGGGCCTCGGCGGATCCGGGCACCTGGGCCTCGTCGAAGGGGCTGCGGTGGCCGGGCATCAGGTCGGTGCGGTTGCCGTGCGGGGTGATGCCGACGGGGCGGGTGTGCGGGACGCCCATCGGAATGCCGTGGAAGTTCACCGCGAGCCGGACGCCGAGGCGCTCGACGATCTGCTCGACGGCGGCGGCGAACCGCTCCCACTCCACGTCCGGCTCCGGGCCGGACAGCAGCAGGAAGGGCGCTCCGGTGGCGTCCTGGACCACCCGGACCTCCAGGGTCGGGGCCTCGAAGGACGCCCAGCGGTCGCGCCGGAAGGTGAGCAGGGGGCGCCGTGCGCGGTAGTCGACGAGCCGGTCGTGGTCGAAGCGCGCGACGACCTGGTGCGGCAGCGTCTCCAGCAGGCCGTCGACGATCTGCTCGCCGGTCTCGCCCGCGTCGATGTAGCCGTCGAAGTGGTAGAGCATGACCAGGCCGGCCGATTCCTGCGCCAACGCCATGTCGACGACGGCCAGGCCCTTCGGCTCCCATTCGTACAAACTCTGCGGATCAGGCACGGTTACCGCTCCTCCTCGTGTTCCTAGGCAAGAACACGACCGGCGGTACGGGCATTCCCCGCACTCCGATCTTTCCCCGCCGAGGACGGGTCACGGCGCGTCAGCCGCCGGTGCCGCACTGGTGGTTCACCGCTTACGGCAACACCGTCACCGGCGGCAAGGGGCTGACCGACATCGCCGTCACCCCCCAGGCATCCGTATACGCGAGTGAGGCCCGCCCCCCGAAGGGGACGGGCCTCACCTACCGCTCTACAGCTCTACCGCAGCCGATGAGCCGCCGGGGTCAGAGCCTCAGCTCTGGCCGCCCGCGAGCTTCTCGCGCAGCGCGGCAAGGGCCTCGTCCGACGCCAGGGCGCCGGAGTTGTCCGCCGACTCCGAGGAGTACGAACCGCCGCCGCCACCGCTGCCGCCGGAGGCGGCCGGAGCAGCGCCGGCCGGGGCAGCAGCGCCCTCGGCCGCAGCAGCCTCGTCGGCCTCGCGGGACTTGATGACCTGGGCCTGGTGCTGCTCGAAGCGCTGCTGCGCCTCGGCGTACTGGGTCTCCCAGACCTCGCGCTGCGCCTCGAAGCCCTCGAGCCAGTCGTTGGTCTCGGGGTCGAAGCCCTCGGGGTAGATGTAGTTGCCCTGGTCGTCGTACGACGCGGCCATGCCGTACAGCGTCGGGTCGAACTCGACCGAGGCCGGGTCGCCGCCGAAGGACTCGTTGGCCTGCTTCAGCGAGAGGCTGATGCGACGACGCTCGAGGTCGATGTCGATGACCTTGACGAAGATCTCGTCGTTGACCTGGACGACCTGCTCCGGGATCTCCACGTGGCGCTCGGCCAGCTCGGAGATGTGGACCAGGCCCTCGATGCCCTCGTCGACGCGGACGAACGCACCGAACGGAACGAGCTTGGTGACCTTACCCGGGACGACCTGACCGATCTGGTGCGTCCGGGCGAACTGCTGCCACGGGTCTTCCTGCGTCGCCTTGAGCGACAGGGAGACGCGCTCGCGGTCCATGTCGACGTCGAGGACCTCGACGGTGACTTCCTGGCCGACCTCGACAACCTCGGAGGGGTGGTCGATGTGCTTCCAGGACAGCTCGGAGACGTGCACGAGACCGTCGACGCCACCCAGGTCCACGAAGGCACCGAAGTTGACGATCGAGGAGACGACGCCGGAGCGGACCTGACCCTTCTGCAGGGTGGTGAGGAACGTCTGGCGAACCTCGGACTGGGTCTGCTCGAGCCAGGCACGGCGGGACAGGACCACGTTGTTGCGGTTCTTGTCCAGCTCGATGATCTTCGCCTCGAGCTCCTTGCCCACGTAGGGCTGGAGGTCGCGGACACGACGCATCTCGACGAGCGACGCCGGGAGGAAGCCACGGAGGCCGATGTCGAGGATGAGACCACC
The DNA here is from genome assembly GCF_042723425.1 of Streptomyces sp. NPDC058375. Classification (NCBI taxonomy): domain Bacteria; kingdom Bacillati; phylum Actinomycetota; class Actinomycetes; order Kitasatosporales; family Streptomycetaceae; genus Streptomyces; species Streptomyces sp. NPDC058375. The sequence goes on from NZ_JBHXJG010000061.1 coordinate 24,386, forward strand.
CTTGACGACCTCGATGACGGTACCGGTGACGATGCCGTCCTCTTCCTTGATCTTCTCGATGGTGCCCCAGGCACGCTCGTACTGAGCGCGCTTCTTCGAGAGGATCAGGCGGCCTTCCTTGTCCTCCTTCTGGAGAACCAGGGCCTCGATCTCGTCGCCGACCTTGACGACCTCGTTCGGGTCGACGTCGTGCTTGATCGAGAGCTCGCGGCTCGGGATGACACCTTCGGTCTTGTAACCGATGTCGAGGAGAACCTCGTCCCGGTCAACCTTGACGATGACACCGTCAACGATGTCGCCGTCGTTGAAGTACTTGATCGTCTCGTCGATCGCCGCGAGGAACGCGTCCGCGTCGCCGATGTCGTTGACCGCAACCTGCGGAGTGGTGGCGGTGGTCTCGGTGCTGCTCGTCATGTGGGAAAGGGCTCCGGTACGGACAGAGAGTCGTAGGTACTGCTACGCCGAAAGCCCGTATCGCCTCTGCAGAAGCCGGACAGCCTGGAAAGCGCGCAATCCGTTTCCGGAGAGACGCCTCGACAACCGAGGGGACATGCAACAGACGCGAGCGCGGCCTGCTAGGTCTGAGGCGCGCAGGCTCGCAGCGCAACTTGTAGCATACGGGGGCAGCCGGACAGGGTCAATGCGCGAAGGCGCACACCCGGGGCACATCGCCCCAATCCCGGCACAACTCGTGTTCTCCGAGGCCACATCGGCCCGAGAACACTACGGCACTGCGCCGCGGACGCGCGTTCGTACCCCCGGGGTACGCCCCCTGGTACGGACCGCGCGCGGCGGGTGAAGGCAAACTACAACGACGGGCACGATGAGCCAAGAGATCCACGAGGCCTACTCCTCGGAACCCGGAGAACCCGCAGAGTCCCCGGAGCCGGAAGCCACCCGCCGGGCGGCGGACGAGGCCGAGAGCAGCCGGGCCAGCCGCGGCTGGTGGGACCGCAACGCCGACGAGTACCAGAGCGACCACGGCGGCTTCCTGGGGGACGACCGCTTCGTCTGGGGCCCGGAAGGACTGGACGAGGCGGAGGCCGCGCTGCTGGGGCCCGCCGCCCACCTCAAGGGCCTCGACGTCCTGGAGATCGGGGCCGGGGCCGCCCAGTGCTCGCGCTGGCTGGCCGCCCAGGGCGCCCGCCCGGTGGCGCTGGACCTCTCCCACCGCCAGCTCCAGCACGCCCTGCGGATCGGCGGGGACGTGCCCCTGGTCGAGGCGGACGCGGGCCGGCTGCCGTTCCGGGACGCCTCCTTCGACCTGGCCTGCTCCGCGTACGGGGCGGTGCCCTTCGTCGCCGACCCCGTCCAGGTCTTCCGCGAGGTCCGCCGGGTGCTGCGGCCCGGCGGACGCTGGGTGTTCTCCGTGACGCACCCGATCCGCTGGGCGTTCCCGGACGAGCCCGGGCCCGAGGGCTTGTCCGTCGCCGCCTCCTACTTCGACCGCGTCCCCTATGTCGAGCAGGACGAGGCCGGCGACGCCGTCTATGTGGAACACCACCGCACGCTCGGCGACCGGGTCCGGGACGTGGTCGCGGGCGGTTTCCGGCTGGTCGACCTGGTCGAACCGGAATGGCCCGCCTGGAACAACCAGGAGTGGGGCGGCTGGTCCCCGCTGCGCGGCAACCTGATCCCGGGCACGGCGATCTTCGTCTGCGAGCGGGACTGACCGTCTTCCTCTGCCGGCGGGACTGATCGTCCGTACCGGAAGCGCCCGTACGACACTGGGGGCGTGATCCGTACCGAAGCCCTGGACCGCCTGCCCGTCCGCACCGCCGTGCCCGCCCTCCGGGGCGCGCTCGACGACCGGGGCGTCGCCGTCCTGTGCGCCCCGCCCGGCACCGGCAAGACGACGCTCGTCCCGCTGGTGCTGGCCGGGCTCACCGGGGACGGGCCGGTGCGCCGGGTCGTGGTCGCCGAGCCGCGCCGGATCGCCGCGCGGGCGGCGGCGCGGCGGATGGCCTGGCTGCTGGGCGAGCGGCCCGGCGAGCGGGTCGGCTTCACGGTGCGCGGCGAGCGCGTGGTGGGGCGGGAGACTGTGGTGGAGGTCGTGACCACCGGGGTGCTGCTCCAGCGGCTCCAGCGGGACCAGGAGCTGGCCGGGGTCGACGTGGTGATCATCGACGAGTGCCACGAACGGCATCTGGACGCCGACACGGTGGCCGCCTTCCTCCTGGACGTACGGGAGGCGATCCGGCCCGATCTGCGGCTGGTGGCGGCGTCCGCGACGACGGACGCGGAGGGGTGGGCGCGGCTGCTGGGCGATGCGCCGGTCGTCGAGGCCGAGGGGGTCTCGTACCCGGTGGAGGTCGTCTGGGCGCCGCCCGCCCGGCCGGTGAAACCGCCGCACGGGGGTGGGGCCTCCCCTGGTCGAGCGCAGCCGAGAGCTTGGGGAAGGGTCGATCCGGCGCTGCTGACGCATGTGGCGGCGACCGTGCGGCGGGCCCTGAGCGAGCGGGAGGGGGACGTGCTCTGCTTCCTTCCCGGCGTCGGGGAGATCGCGCGGGTGGCCGGGCAGCTCGCCGGGGTGGACGTCGAGGTGCTCCAGGTGCACGGGCGCGCCCCGGCCGCCGTGCAGGACGCGGTGCTCGCCGGGTCCTCGGAAGGGCGGCGGGTGGTGCTGGCGACCTCGGTGGCGGAGTCGTCGCTGACGGTGCCGGGCGTCCGGGTCGTCGTGGACTCGGGGCTCGCGCGGGAGCCGCGTACCGACCATGCCCGGGGGCTGAGCGCCCTCACGACCGTACGGGCTTCGCAGGCGGCCGGGCGGCAGCGCGCCGGGCGGGCGGGGCGGGAGGCCCCGGGAGCGGTGTACCGGTGCTGGGGCCAGGCCGAGGACGGGCGGCTCGCGCGTTTCCCGTCGCCGGAGATCAAGGTCGCCGACCTCGCGGCGTTCGCCCTCCAGGCGGCGTGCTGGGGCGATCCGGATGCCTCCACGCTCGCCCTGCTGGATCCGCCGCCCGCCGGGGCGATGGGCGCGGCCCGGGAGGTGCTGGAGGCGATCGGCGCGGTGGACGGCGGCGGCCGGGTCACCGACCGGGGCGTACGGATGTCCCGCCTCGGGCTGCACCCTCGGCTGGCGCGGGCCCTGCTGGACGGGGCGGCGGAGGTCGGGGCTCGGCGGGCGGCGGAGGTGGTGGCGCTGCTGAGCGAGGAGCCGCCGAGGGAGTACGGGGACGATCTGGCGGCGGCGCTGCGGACCGCCCGCCGGGGCCAGGACGGGTACGCGGCGCGCTGGAAGCAGGAGGTGCGGCGGCTGTCGGGCCAGGTGGGCGGGGCGAGCCCCGGCTCCGGGAAATCGCTGGGCGCCGGGGCCGCGCCAGGCACGAGCGCGGGCGTGGGCGCGGGCACGGGCTCCGGCTCCGGCTCCGGGGCCACGCCCGGCTCCCGCTCCGGCACGGGCACCGGCTCCGGCACGGGCACCGGCCCGGGCTCCGGGGCCGCGCCCGGCTCCGGCTCCGGCTCCGGCGAGAGTCGCTCCGATGATGCCGTCGTCGGTCTCGTCGCCGCTCTGGCGTTCCCGGAGCGGGTGGCGCGGGCCCGGGGCGACGGGGCGTTCCTGATGGCGTCGGGCACGGGTGCGGAGCTGCGGGAGGGGTCGCGGCTGCGCAGCGCGCCCTGGCTGGCCGTGGCGGTCGCGGACCGGCCCTCCCACGCGGCCTCCGCGCGGGTGCGGCTGGCGGCGGTGGTCGACGAGGACACCGCGCTGCTGGCCGCCGGGCACCTGCGGGTGCGGGGCGAGGAGGTCCGCTGGGTGGACGGCGAGGTGGTCGCCCGGTCCGTGGACCGGCTGGGGGCCGTGGAGTTGACGGTACGGCCGCTGAAGCAGCCCGACCCGGAGCTGGTGCGCGGGGCGCTCGTGGAGGGGTTGCGGCGCGAGGGGCCGGGGCTGCTGCGCTGGAACCGGGACGCCGAGCAGCTGCGGTCGCGGCTGGCGTTCCTGCACCGGGTGCTGGGTTCGCCGTGGCCGGACGTGTCGGACGCGGCGCTGCTCGCGGAGCCGGACGCGTGGCTGGAGCCCGAGCTGTCGCGGGCCCGGCGGCGGTCCGACCTGGGCGGGATCGACGCGGGCCAGGCGTTGCGGCGGCTGCTGCCGTGGGCGACGGGTGAGGCGGCCCGGCTGGACGAGCTGGCGCCGGAGCGGATCGAGGTGCCGAGCGGGTCGCGGATCCGGGTGGAGTACGGCGGGGAGCAGCCCGTCCTGGCGGTGAAGCTCCAGGAGTTGTTCGGGCTGGGCGAGACGCCCCGGGTGGCCGGGGTGCCGGTCCTGGTGCATCTGCTCTCCCCCGCCGGGCGGCCCGCGGCCGTCACCGCCGACCTGGCGTCGTTCTGGCAGGAGGGCTACAAGGCGGTGCGGGCTGAGCTGCGCGGCCGCTACCCGAAGCATCCATGGCCGGAGGACCCCGCGACCGTACCGGCGACGCGGTACACCTCCGCACGCCTCAAGCGGTCGTAGCACCGCACGCCTCGAGCGGTCGTAGCGCCGTCCGGTCAAGCGGTCGTAGCAGCGTCCGGCCTCCGTGACCGCGCCTCCAGCCACAGCGCGAGCGCGAGCAGCCCGATGCCGAGGCCGAGGAAGCCCCAGGGCAGGTACGAGGTGAGGAGGAGGACCAGGACGCGCTGGGACTTCACCAGGTCGACGGTGTCGACGATGTAGTCCTCGCGCATCTTCACATGGCCGGAGAACGCGGTGACGGTGTCCTCGGACATGCCCATCTTCCTGGCGTTGCGCAGCTCCTCGGTGTGGGTCTCCTCGCCGTTGACGGGGGCGCCGGTGACGGGGTCGACCCAGAACATGCGCTTGGTGGTGTACCAGCGGGTCATGCCGGTCTGCGCGATCTGCTCGGCGGTGACGCCCTCGATGGGCGTGACCGGGGGGCTGCGGGATGCTGTGCGGTGACCGTGCGATCCGGCGGGGTCAGGGCTTGGTGGCCGCGGGTGTCTCCGTCGGGTCCGGTGTACCCGTCTCGCCCGGTGCCGGCTCCTCCGGCGCCTTGACCGTGAGTTCGATGACGACCGAGGCGCCGCCCTCGGTGGTGAGGCGCAGCAGGTACGTGCCCTCGTTGTCGTCGGCGAAGATCTCCGGGAGGCGCAGCTGCCCCTCGGCGTCCGTCGTCAGCGTGGTGAGGGTACGGACCGGCTTGCCGTCCGCGTCCTTGAAGTACGGGCCCTTGTCGTTGTCGATGATGCCCAGGCGGTCCTTGACCATGGTGGCGGTGACGGCCACTCCGGCCGCGACGTCGTCCTGGTAGGTGGCCTTGACGGTGACGGCGTCCGCGAACTTCTCGCCGGGGGCGGCGACGAGCGCCTTCTCGTCGGTCCGGGCGATCGCGTCGGCCTGGCGGGCGGTGACGGTCGCCGCGTACGTCAGGGTGCGCGGCCGGGCCGTGCCGGCGACGGCGGTCACGGTGAACTCCCCGGCCTTCTCGCCGGCCTGGAGCTCCGGCGCGACGGCGGTGCCGTCGCCCCCGGTCCGTACCGTGACGGACTTCTTGCCGCCGGCGAAGAGCGTGCCGGTCTTGCCGGTGACGGTGAAGGTGACGGGGACCTTGGCCATCGGGGCGCCGAGCGCGTTGCGGGCGCGGACGGAGACCCGCTCGTCGAACGTCTGGCCCGCGGTGGCGCGCAGCGGGCCGGTGCCCGCGTTCTCCAGGGAGCCGAAGGTCTCGGCCGGGGGCGTCGGCTTGGGGGTGGGCGGCTTCGGCTTCGGGCTGGTGGAGTCTCCGCCGCCGGGCTTCGAGGGGTCCGGGCTCGGCTTGCCGCCGGGCTTGGGCGGGGAGGGCTTCGGGCTCGGGGCGGTGCTCGGGCCGGAACCGGTGCCCGGGCGCGGGCTCGGGGAGGGGGTGCTCGGGGAGGAGGGGAGCGTGCCGGTGCCGTCGGGGATCTCGTGCGTACCGCGCTGGTAGTAGGAGAACCAGGAGCGGACCGTGCGCAGGTACTCCGTCGACCGGTTGTAGCTCAGCACGGCCTGGTCGAGGTCGGCGGCGAGGGCCAGATCGCGGTCGTTGGCGCAGAGGTAGCGGCCGGCGGCGAGCGCCGCGTCGTAGATGTTGTTGGGGTCCTTGCGGCCGTCGCCGTTGGCGTCCTGGCCCCAGGAGGCCCAGGTCGACGGGATGAACTGCATCGGGCCGACCGCGCGGTCGTGGACCGCGTCGCTGTCGTACGCCCCGCCGTCGGTGTCCTTGATCAGGGCGAAGCCCTGGCCGTTGAGGGCCGGGCCGAGGATCGGGGAGGTGGTGGTGCCGTTGGTGTCGACGCGGCCGCCGCGGGCCTGCCCGGACTCGACCTTGCCGATCGCCGCGAGGAGTTGCCAGGGCAGCCGGCAGGTGGGGTCGGTGGTCTCGACGGTCCGCTCGGCCTGCTTGTACGCGGCGAGGATCGACGCCGGAATGCCCGCTTCCGCACTGCCGGCCGCCGGGAGGTTGCTGGACGAACCGGGCTTGTCGGGCGTGACCAGGGGCGGAAGGTCCGTGTAGTAGGGCGAGTTGCCGGTGGCGGCGCCGTCGGTCTCGCCGCTCGCGGTGTCCTCGCCCGCCGCCTTCGGGTCGCCGCTGCCCGCGGATCCGTCGGCCAGGGTCGCCGCGGGCGCCTGCGAGGCCGCGAGCGCCGCCACGGCGGCCGCCGCGACCGCGGTGGTGGTGGCCCCCTTGCGCAGACGTCGGCGAATGTGCGCTGCCATATGTTCCGGTCCCTCCCCCTCGACGGCTGCTCGCGCTCCCCAGCGCAAGAACTCCAGCGACCCTACGACACCTTGTGTCGCCCAGGCACCGCGCGCTGACCGCTTCTTACTGTTTTCTCACGTTCGCGGGAGCACGTTGTCCTGCCGGTCACGGAAGGGTGCCCCGGCGGTCCTCCATACTTGCCGCCATGCCGTTCACGCTCAGTCATGCCGCCGCCGTGCTCCCGGCGATCCGCCGGAACGGGACGGCCCGGTGGCCGCTGTTGCCCTCGGCGCTCGTCGCCGGTTCGTTCGCCCCCGACATCACCTACTTCGCGGACACGGTGGTCCCCGGGGCGATGGAGTTCGGGTCCTTCACGCACACCTTCCTCGGGGTCGTCACGGTGAACGTGGCGATCGCCGCGGTGCTCGTCGCGGTGTGGGCGCTGCTGCGGGAGCCGCTGGTGGCGCTGTTTCCGGTACGCGTACGGGGCCGCGTCCACGCCTTCCTCCGGGGGCAGCGGTGGACGCGCGCCTCCTTCGGGCCTTCCGCCTGGCTGTGGTTCGCCGCCTCCGGTGCGCTGGGCGCGGCCACCCATGTGGTGTGGGACGCGTTCACCCACCACAGCCGGTGGGGCACGGAGCTGCTGCCGGTACTCAACCGCAGTGTCGGCGGCTTCCCGGGCTTCCAGTTGGTGCAGTACGGGAGTTCGGCACTGGCCCTCGTGGTCATCGGCTGGTTCGCCGCCACCGGGCTTCGGCGGACGCCGGCGGCGCCCGCGCCCGTGGAGGTGCCGGTGCTCGGCCACCGGGAGCGGCGGGGCGCGCTCGTCCTGCTGGCCCTGTGCGTGCTGGCCGGTGTCGTCCACCGGTGCGCCCGCTGGTACGCCCACTTCGGGCGGGTGGAGAGCCCGCTCGACATCATCCCCACGGCCTGCTTCGGCGCGGGCGCGGGGCTGGCGGCCGGACTGCTGCTGTACGGGGTGTGGATGCGGCTGCTGCGAAGGGGGACGCCGAGCCCGGAACCCGTACCGCAGGAGTCCGAGTCGCGTACGGGGGTGTCCGCCGGCCGGGATCGGTGACAGCAGGAGGGGCC